>NZ_JAKUFQ010000170.1:0-6455 GCF_022663475.1 Bacillus cereus group sp. BfR-BA-01382 | reverse complement strand
TATCTCTAAATACAATGTATTAAAATTAGCAGCAACTGTTGAGTATTACGAATGGGAAAAAATAGAATCCCGATTTTATAGATTTTTAAAAGAAATAGACATTAAAGATAACTAAAAAATAATTTATTAGTTATTATCTTGTTTCTAGATGGATTTAAATTCTATTGATGGTAGGTTAAAAAATGAAAAATATATTATTTGTCATCCCTTATCTAGGTGGTGGAGGAGCAGAAAGAGTATTAATAGATTTAATGAATGTCTTAAATCGACAACAAAAATACAATATTACCCTTTTTACAATTGGAAGCGGCATATTAGATGATCAATTAGATAGTGAAATAAAACATGTTAAACTGGTTAAAGTAAATTTAGCTAATCAGGACATGTTTTCAAAAATAAAAATTAAAGTAATTTTTAAGTTATTGAAAATTTTGAGTCCAGCAAGGATGAGGAGCTTCTTAAATCGATTTTTAAGAGGGAAATTTGATATTGAAATAGCTTTCTTAGAAGGCTTTCCAATAAAATTTGTATCGCAAAGTAATTCGAAAAAAATAGGTTGGATACACACAGATTTAAATCGGTTTAATTATTGTAAGTCATACTTTAAAAGTAAATCTGAAGAGATGGATAGCTATTCGAAAATGGATAAGATAGCTTTTGTATCTGAGTTATGTAAAGAAGGGTACCTAGAATATTTTAATCATATTGATAATCATAATAATCTCTATGTAATGAAGAACCTTCTTAATATAGAGCGAATTATAGCTTTATCTAAGGAAAGTGTAAATTTAGATTTTAAGTATATTTGTAGTGTTGGTAGATTAAGTGATGAAAAAGGATTCGATCGCTTAATTAAGGGATATTATAGGCTAAAGGACGAAGGGCATATAAATAATCTTAAATTAGTGATAATAGGTAGTGGAAAGAAAGAAAATGATTTAAAGAACCTTGTTGCAAATTTAAAACTAGAAGGGGATATTCTGTTTATACCATTCAATAAAAATCCATATAAATACATACGGAATAGTGAATTCTTTGTTTCATCTTCAAGGGTAGAAGGTTACCCTACAGTTGTTTTAGAAGCATTAATCCTTGAAAAATCGGTGATTGCTACTAATACAGGTGCGGCTACAATTTTAAATGCTGGGGAATTCGGTTTAGTAGTTCCAAATAATTCAGATGGAATTATAGATGGTATGAAAGAATTAATATGTAATAGCCCATTGTATACAACAAAAGCATTATCTGGAAAGAAAATGGTATTAGACCAAAATCAGCACAAGCTGAATGAAATTATTGAATTTCTTGAGCGATAGAAAAAGGAAAGTTACTATTATCTATAATGAAAATATATTATTAGAAGAAATCTTAAGAGTATTTATTGAATGCCGATGAGTAATAGGGGGGAAATATTTGAAGAAAATTTTATTTATTATAGGGCAATTAGGTGCTGGTGGAGCAGAGAGAGTTCTAGTGGATGTTGCAAATAATTTATCAAGGAATAGAGATTATTCTGTGACTGTTTTTACCTTTTGTAAAAATAAATTAGATAACCAACTTTCAGAAAAAGTAAAGCATGTTAGTTTATTTAATATAAGTGCCAGTTCAAGAAGAATTAGTGATAGAATTTTAAATCGGTTTATCATAATTAATTTTTTTAAGTTATGCCAAAAGATTGATGCAAATTATATAAGAAAAATAATGAGTTATCGTTTGAAAGAAAATTATGATGTTGAGATTGGTTTCGTTGAAGGGTTACCTATTAAAATATCTTCTTCTTTAGATCATATTAAATCTAGAAAACATATAGGATGGATTCATACAGATTTAAGCAGACACAACCATGCTGAAAACTTTTTTAAAAACTATTCAATAGAAACAGAAATATATGATAGTTTGGATAATATGGTTTTTGTATCAGAACAATCGGAAAAAGGCTATAATGCATACTTTAATAAAAAACATAATGGTAGTGCTGTTATTCCAAATTTCATAGATTGCGAACGTATTAAAACATTAGCTGAAGAAAAATGCGAACTAAGTTTTAAATATATTTGTTCTGTTGGAAGATTAGTGAAAGAAAAGGGATTTGATAGATTAATCAAAACATATGCGATCTTAAGAAAAAAGGATAAGATTAAGGATTTTAAATTAGTTATAATTGGTAGTGGTTATGAAGAAAATAAATTAAAACAATTAGCAGTCGACCTAGGGATTGGGGAAGATGTTATATTTATACCCTTTGTAGAAAACCCATATAAGTATATTAAAAATAGTGAGTTTTTTATATCTTCATCGAGAGTTGAAGGGTATTCCTTAGTTGTAGCAGAAGCAATTCTTTTAGAGGTCCCAGTGGTGTCAACAAGGACTGGAACGGTTAGCATACTTGGTGAAAGTGAGTATGGTTTGATTGTAGATAACACAACAGAAGGTATTATCGAAGGGGTAAAGCAGTTAACTAGCGATATTCATTCCTTTAAATGTAGGGCAAGTAAAGGAAGTATAGAGGTTGAAACAATTAATCGAGAAAATATGAAAAAAGTAATTTCTTTAATTGAGAACTAAGTGCAGAAAATATTAAACATGAGAGATGTGTCATAAATCATGAGTAGTTTAACCAGAAATACAATTTATAGTTTTATAAATCAAATAGTATTATTAATTATACCTTTTATAACTTTTCCTTATATTTCAAGAGTATTAGGACCAGGAAACTATGGAACTATTAATTATGCCACTAGTATAGTAACTATTTTTGCCGTATTTGCGGGAACAGGATTAATTGGATATGCAACACGTGAAATAGCTATAGTTAGTAATGATAAAGCAAAACTAAGTTTGAAATTTCAAGAATTATTTATTATACAACTAGTATTAACAATTATTATGTTGTGTTTATACGGAGCGTTTTTATTTAATAATACAGAAATGAGAAGTGAATTTCTCATCTTCTTTATTACGGGATTAACAATGTTAACTAATTTATTTACTTTTCAATGGTTTTTTGTGGGTATAGAAAAATTTAAGTATATTACAACACGTGATCTTGTGGTGAAAATTATTTTTGTTCTTTGTGTATTTATATTCATCAAAGAACAAAATGATTACCTATTATATGTTGTATTAAATTTGGGGAGTTTTATGCTGACGGCCTCTTTAAACAGTTGGTATTTATTAAAGTTTGTTAAACTGAAAAAAGGGGAATTATCTTTAAAAAACCACTTAAAACCAGTGCTTTTAGCATTAGTCATTTCGTTTATAAGTACAGTTACATTACAATTAAATTCAGTTCTCTTAGGAACCATTGCTGTAAAGGAAAAATTAGGAGTTTATAATGTGGGTATAAAAATGACAACAATGTTAGTAGCTATTGTTTCAAATGCGTTTGCTGTATTATTACCAAGGCTTAGTTATTTGAATAGCAATGATGACCATAGCTCACAGCAGAAAATCTTAAATAAGAGTGGACATTTTTTAGGCATTGTTTCAATACCAGCATGCATTGGTTTTATTTTATATTCAGATTTAATAATAAACACTCTCTTTGGGCAATCTTATTCAGGCGCTATAATAGTATCACAAATTACATCAGTATGTTTAGTAATAATGCCACTGGTAGCAATTTATGCATATTATTTGTATTCTGCTAGCAAAGAACATATATCCATATATGCCATGATAATAGCCTTAGTTATTAATGTTATTGCAAATATTATTTTGACAACAAAGTATTTTGTCGTTGGTGCAGCGATTACATTTGTATTAACAGAGTTCTCTAAGCTAGTGGTTTATTATTTCTTTTTAAGAAGATTGGGTATGAATTCTAGGTTGTTTT
Organism: Bacillus cereus group sp. BfR-BA-01382; assembly: GCF_022663475.1. Taxonomy (NCBI): domain Bacteria; kingdom Bacillati; phylum Bacillota; class Bacilli; order Caryophanales; family Bacillaceae; genus Bacillus; species Bacillus cereus group sp. BfR-BA-01382. Next base: position 2,620 of record NZ_JAKUFQ010000170.1, on the reverse strand, counting down.
CAAAGAATTACTTATTATATTGCTTTATATCTATTATAACAATTGTAGTACCGTATATAATATTTAGCCCTAAAGGGATATTTTCATCTGTATTTACTATAATAGGTAGTGTTATTTTTTATTTTATTTCATTGGGAATACTTAAGGATAAGTATTTTATGGATTGTGTCCAGATTATAAAAAATATGTTGGTCCGTAGAGGAAGTAAATAAATTTTGACAATATAAGATTGACTACTTTAATAGATAACTGATAAATTAAGATATGAAATGGATTATAAGAATATAAAGAAGGTATAAAATATGAAAAAGAAAATTATATTTTGGATTCTAGGTATTGTTGGTGTTCTTATCGTTGCAGGTGGTGCATATGCATATAGCGTTTATTCTAATGTGTCTAATACTTTAGATGCGGTGCATAAACCACTAGAACGTGATAAGTCTGAAAAACGTGATCAAAAAGTAGATGTTGCAGATAAAAAGCCTATTTCTATTTTATTAATGGGAACAGATCAAAGAGAAAGTGAAACATCAAGATCTGATTCATTGATGTTATTTACTTTGAATCCTCAAAAAAAATCAATGAAGATTACAAGCATTCCCCGTGATACTTATACAGAAATCATTGGTAAAGGTAAAAAAGATAAGATTAACCATGCTTATGCCTTTGGTGGTATTGATATGGCTGTAAAAACAACGGAGAATTTTCTTAATGTACCAGTCGATCATTACATTGAAGTGAATATGGCTGGTTTTAAAGATATTGTGGATGCTGTTGGTGGCGTTGATGTAAATAACGATTTAGATTTTACATCAAGGGATACACACTTTGCTAAAGGTGAAATTCATTTAGATGGTGAAAAAGCTTTAAAATATACTCGTATGCGTTATGAAGATCCACGCGGTGACTTCGGTCGTCAAATGCGCCAACGTCAAGTTATTCAAGCTGTAATTAAAAAGGGCGCAAGTGTATCTTCTCTAGCAAGTTACGGTGATGTATTAAAAGCAATTGAGAAAAACGTAAAAACAAGTTTAACGCAAGATCAAATGTTTGATATTCAAAAGAATTATAAAGATTGCATGCAGAATAGTGAAGAGATTCAAATCCCAGGTGACGGCCACAAAGCCGCCGACGGTATTTGGTACTATTATGTTCCAGATGCAGCAAAACAAGATTTAACAAATAAATTAAAAGCGCATCTTGAATTAACTAAGTAATATGTAACAACCCAACTCCTTTGGAAGGAGTTGGGTTTATTTTTGCGTGAATTTATATTAGTATTATATATTGTGAGATTAATAGATGAGGTGAATCGATGAATAAGAAAGCGGTACTTGTCCTTGTTATTTTTGTATTGTTTGTTGCTTCGATTGTGAGCGGTAAATTGTACTGGAATAAGAAGATTGCGAATGCAACAGGGCAAACGAGTGAAGTAACGAAAACAAAGGCTGAAGTGAAAGATAGCAGGGCAAAGAAAGAAGAGAAAAAAGAAGAGAAAAAAGAAGAGAAAAAACAAGATGCGAAGTCATCTTTTAATGAAGCATACGCGAAAAACTTGCCAGATGCAGTGAAAGAGAAGTTAAAGAAAGCCGCTGAGGATAAAAAGGCAGTAAACCTTGTTATTGTTGGTGATGAGGCTTCTTCATCTGAAAAAAGTGCTTGGGCAGCTAAGTTAACTGCTAATTTAGAAACTGCTTATGGTAAAGGTTTATGGAATGTGACTGTAAAGGAATATAAGGGTGAAAGCACAGAAGAGTTAATTACGAATAAACGTGATAAAGAGATTGGGAAAGAGAATCCAGATGTGATTTTATTTGAACCGCCATTTATTACTGATAATGGTAAAACTGGTAACGGAAACTCTGTTGTGAATACACAGAAGTTCGTTCAAGCACTTTCTACTAGTGCAAAGGGTGCTACGATTATGATTCAACCGTCAAATCCAGTGTATGGTGCGAAGAATTATCCGAAATCGATTGAAGCATTAAAACAATTTGCGACGCAAAATAATTATACATATATTGATCATTGGGGAGCATGGCCGGATGCAACAACAAAGGCAATTTTACCGTACTTACAAGAAGAATTTGGTTTCCCAAGTGCTAAAGGTCATGAGGTTTGGGCTCAATATGTAACGGATTATTTCATAGCTAAATAAAATCTGTGAGAAGAAAATCATTTGTTTTAATAAAGGATAAATGATTTTCTTTTTTATTAAGGCTTAATAATATTGGAGGTATAATTATGGCGATACTTGTAACAGGTGGGGCAGGATATATTGGTAGTCATACATGTGTAGAATTACTAAATAGCGGTTACGAAGTTATAGTAGTGGATAATCTTTCGAATAGCTCGGTAGAATCCATAAATCGAGTGAAAGAAATAACAGGAAAACAATTTAAGTTTTATAAAGAAGATGTTTTAAATCGTAAAGCGCTTGACGCAATTTTTGAAGAAAATGTAATTGACGCAGTTATTCACTTTGCAGGATTTAAAGCTGTAGGGGAGTCAGTAGCGATTCCATTAACATATTATCATAACAACATTACAAGCACGTTAGTGCTATGTGAAGTAATGCAGAAACATAATGTTAAGAAAATGATCTTTAGTTCATCTGCAA
>NZ_JAKUFQ010000169.1:0-6849 GCF_022663475.1 Bacillus cereus group sp. BfR-BA-01382 | reverse complement strand
TTTATTTATTACATATTTTCAATTTTAGGGACGATTTTATAACCTTTTGATTTAATCGCACCAATTACAATCCCCACAAATACCCATGAGAATCCTGCACCATAAGCAAGCATGTCAAATCCTGTCCATACGTAACCACATACTAAGATACCTACCATAGGAGCCATTACATGTAATAAGAAACCTTTAATACCTCTCTGTTTCTTTTTAAAGAAGAAGTAATAAATAACTGCCATGTTTAAAACAGTAAATGATGTAACTGCTCCAAAGTTAATGAACATTAAAACTGTAGGAATAGAACCTACTAAGATAATAATTGTAGAAATTACACCCGCAGTAATAATTGAGTTAACTGGAGTATCATGTTTCGAATGTAATTTAGCAAAGAAGCCAGAGAACGGTAAAATATTGTCTCGTCCCATTGCATACATGATACGTGATACAGCAGATTGAATGTTTAATGTAGTTGCTACTCCCGCTGATAAAACATTCACAATAATCATAAATTGGAAGAATCCATTACCACCAATTTCTTTAGCAATATCGAATAATGCCATTTCTTCATTTAAATCTGCATGATTTGGATGAGCTAATGTTGCAACATATGTTAATACTAAGAATAGTAAACCTGTGCAAATTAGTGAGCCAACTGTAGCTAAAGGAATATGCTTTTTAGGATTCTTTGATTCCTCAGATAATGTACTTACACAGTCAAATCCCATGAAGCCCATTACTGTAATAGAAATAACTGTAGCGAAGAATTTCCAATCAATATGTTCTGGTTGGAATAGTGGCGCTAACGAAAATCCACCTGTACCATGCCCATCAACAAAGACATATTTAATTGCCAACCCTACGAAAACAACTAATCCAATTAATTGAACGTAAAATAGAATATTATTTACTTTAGCGTTTACTTCAATTCCTTTTACGTTAATGATTGTATTTACAAGAACAAAGAATAAACTCCAAACAACTGGATTTACACCAGGAACTAAACCTGACATCCAAAGACCTGCAAAACTATAAACAAGACCTGGAGCTAAAATATAGTCGGCCAGCAATGTCCAACCTGCCACAAAACCTACATGAGGATTTACCCCTTTCGATACAAAGGTATAAACTGAACCTGCATGTAAAAACTCTTTACTAAACTGTGCATAACTTAATGCGGTAAAGAACATTAAAATCATTCCGATGAAGTACACCAGTGGTGCCATTCCAAAACTTTGATTTGTCACCATCCCATAAACTTGGAATGGAGCAAGCGGTGACATACTTACCATTCCATAAATAATTAATTGTCTCAACGATAGAGACCTGTGCAGATGTTGTTCATTCATACAACTATCAACCTCCAACTTTATAAATTTTTTATACACTCAAATGCAGAATCTATAATAAACATCGTTCAATATGTTTCTATCTACAACTGCTGTCGTGCTTAGTTATATTAGCATGATTCGACAACACTCGTCAACTATAGTCAATAAAATATTTTTAATTTTATTTTGGTCAATGAATTTTTATACATTTTTTACCACAAGGTAGTAGATTATATTTTTACTCGTATAATAAAGGTTATAAAAATAATGAAAGGTTACCGAAAAATTGTCCAAAACAAAGAAGTTACCGTTAAAACGGTAACTCATTCAAAAAAAAGTATGCAATATAGAAATCTCATTCTTCTCTCTTCAATAAATGTTTGTAAAAAGCATTACGTATAGGATTTTTAAGAATATCTTTAACCTCATTTCTAATTGATTCATTTAAATCCGTATTTCCTAACATCAACATGACATACTTATCTTGACCACTTTGGCTTGTCCCGATAAAATCACCTGTTCCCCTCAATTCTAAATCTTTTTCGGCAATAAGGAATCCATCCGTTGTTGCACACATCGTTTCTAATTTCCTTCGCCCCATCTCTGTAGCTTTATCAGATAATAATAAGCAATAGGATTGATAACTACCACGTCCAACCCTTCCTCTTAATTGGTGTAATTGAGCTAACCCAAAACGCTCTGCATTCTTAATAAGAATCACAGTTGCATTCGGCACATTCACACCAACTTCAATAATCGTAGTAGATATAAAAATGTCATATTCTTTATTTGCGAATTTATCTAACTCAGCATCTATATCTTGTTGCTTCATTTTACCTGTAGCCATTCCTACTCGTATTCCTTTTGGTTCAAAATACGTTTTTGCTTTTGCAAACGCTTCTTCTACACTTTCCACATCTTTTAGCCTGTCACTATTACTTTCTTCTACTAAAGGACAAACGACATATGCCTGTCTTCCGCTCTTCACTTCCTCATAAATCCTTCGATAAGAATCTTCTTCTACGGTTATCAACGTGGTCTCTACTGGCTTCCTTCCTTTCGGTAATGATTTAATATTCATCACATCTATCGAGTCACCATGTATCGTCAGAGCTAAACTACGAGGAATAGGGGTCGCAGACATTGATATGGTATGAACACCTTTACTTGCTTTTAATTGAAGTAACTCCCTTTGTTTGACACCAAAACGATGTTCTTCATCTACAATTGTAAGTGCTAACGATTGAAACTCTACATCTTTGCTTAATACCGCATGGGTTCCTACGACTATATCTACTTCTCCTTCTTTTATGGCTTTAACAACCTTCTTTCGTTCTCTTACCTTCAGGTCTCCCGAAAGATATGCTACCTTAATACCAAAAGAGGAAAATCGTTCCGTCATCTCTTCATAGTGTTGTTTTGCCAACACACTTGTGGGACACATTAAGGCTCCTTGATAGCCATTTTCTACTGCCATTAATAAAGAAAAGATAGCAACCATTGTTTTTCCACACCCTACATCCCCTTGAATTAAGGCATTCACTCTTTCTTTATTTTTCATTTTCTTTGAAATCATTCTTAAAGCATTTCTTTGTCCCTCTGTTAATTCAAAAGGCAATTCTCCCATTAGTTGTTTAGATAATTCGAATTTATCTATTTCAAATGGAGATTGCTTCATCTTATTATTTTCATTTTGTAATAAATTGAGGTTAAAAAAGAATAATTCATCAAACAAAAATCGACTTTTCCCTTCATTTATCTCCTCAGTAGTTTTCGGGAAATGGATATATTGAAGTGCTTTACGAAAATAAATCATATCAAATTTTTTAATAATACTATTTTCAAGATATTCATCTGAACGCACAATCGAATACGCACTATTCATACATCTTTTTAAATAATCGTCACTCATTCCTTTTATTTTTGAATAAACAGGTAGAATTCCAGGATTTAATTCTGAAGATGGTCCATATAAGATAGGATTTGCCATAGAAACAAACTTTCTATATCCATACGTCACTGAGACTCTTCCACAAAATATATAAGACTCATTAATAGTAAACTTCTGAGCAATATAGGATTGATGAAAGAATGTAACATAAATAATAGATGCTTTACTATCTTCCACTTTTAAAATAACTGCATTGGGCTTCGTCTTTATTTCTTTCACAATACCTTTTATAGATTGATATTCATCAGGAATAGCATCTTGTATTAAGTTTATCTCCCTAAAGTCATAATATTTACGTGGAAAAAATCGAATCAAATCCTCTACTGATTCTATTCCCTTCTTTACAAACTGATTTTCTTTTGCTTTTGGTATATTTAATAATTGTAGTTCGATAGCAACCGCCTCCCTTTTATTTTTCTATTATTATGTTATTAACATAACCACAAAAATAAAAAAGGTATGGTGCATAGGTGGTTCTACCATTTTTATTTATACTTCACTTCCATTTTACGTACTATATTCTATACAAAATGAAGGTGGTGGTAGAAATGAAAGACTGGTTTTTAAAACTATTCAATAAAAATCCCAAAGATACGTCTACATATTTAAAATATGAAGATGGTGAAGTCATTCCATTAAAGACGACAAATAAAAGTAAATTAAAAGACGATTTAATAGAAGAAGAAAAACAAAGCCAAACCGTTTTTAGAGAAGATGAGCTCCCTAAGACCCCCTCTTTTGGAGGAAATAGACCAACGCAATCACAAGAAAGGAAAAAGAAATTTTCAAAGGTCATTATGTTGATATTTATCATTGTAATATTCGCTTCTTTTTGCCAGTTATTTTATTATTTCCTATCTAAGAACACGACAGTCATCAATAGCAATCATAAAATCGACAGCATAACAAAGAGTGTAAAAAATCAAAAAGAAGCAGAACCGACTAAAAAAACGGAAACTACTGTAGATGATAAATCTGTTTCTAAAACTGACCATTCTGAAAAAGAAAATGCAAAAACAATTGACGAGAAACCTATTTTTTCTTTTGGCCAAAAGGACTTAAAAGTTAAAAGCATGACAGATGAAAGAAAATCACTTCTCTCACTCTCTTCAGATACACACAATTTTATTTTAGATTCTTTATTAAACTTAAAATCTGAAGTTATCTTTTATGAAAAAGGGAAATCGAATAAATATATCTTTACGAACGAAACGGACCGATTGGCACAACGTATAAACAATGCTAAAACATCACTACAAGCAAAAGAAAAAGAACTATCTAATGAAGACATGTCTTCTATCTTTACAAATCTAAATGATAGATTAATTGCTTTAGATACATTAGTTCAGACACTTAGAGCCATTGATAGAGAACAAATTATTGATACGACAAATGACTTCATTGAGAAAGAAAATAATACTTCCACTATTTATCAAGATGAATTCAAGAAGGTATTGGATTCTTATGGTGTTACGTACAAAACAGATGAAGGAAAAATCACATATGCACTCTAAACATGTAGAAAGGAGTTTATTATAACTCCTTTCTATTTTATTTGTTATATAGGTTTATGTTTCGGAGGGGTTTTGTTTTTTGTTGCGTATACAAAATATCATGCACATAATATGTTTTCAAATAAAATACTATTTTCTATTAATACATGAAATATAAAATTTTATACACCTTTTATTGACGTTCTTTGATTTTTCATAGTAAAATCAAGTAAGACGTTAGAAACATTAAGGAGGATTCCTTTCATGACTAAAAACTGCGATAGAATGATTATTGTAGACCCAGGTAAAAATGCAGTAAAAGTATTTTCTGTAAAAGAAGATGGTACTTTAGATAAAGTATTCAGCTTCCCTTCAAAGACAGAGGCTAAACGAAACTTCCGTGGAATTGATGGCTCAAGTGCTCTTCAATTCAAGGTAGAAATTAATGGTCAAAAATACATCGTTGGTGAAGGTGTAAAACGTACATACAACTTTGAAATCACAAAGAACAATGACCATCATAAATTATGTGTTCTTACGGCAATTGCTAATATTGTAGAAAAAGATAATGAAAAAATTGATTTAGTAGTTGGTTACCCTTCAAGTGATTTTGAAAACGAAAAACAACGTAAAGAATTTGAAGAATTACTTTTAGGTGATAAAAAAGGTGAAATTTCTCTTCACTTAAATGATGAAAAGAAAACATTCACAATCAGTTCAATCACTGTAAAACCAGAAGGAATGGCTTTATTCCCTCGTATGCAATCAAAAGAACAAAAAAACTTCCATATCATTGATATCGGTGGACAAAATGTAAACTATCGAGAATACGATGCAAAAGGGAATACTATTAACTCTTGTAGTTTAGACAAAGCAGGTATTAACCACTTAGAGCAATACATTAAAACCGAATTACGTAAAGTTGTACAAGCCGATGAAATTAACGTATCTGAACTTGATGTTTTACAATCCATTTCAGATGGTAGAATTGTAGAGGTTAACAATATTGATGGTTATAAAGATAGTGCTGAATTTATCGAAGATGTTGTATGCAACTTTATCGAAATTCGTATTATTGATGAATTATCTGGTCGTGGAGTTAGTATTGAACAAAAAGGACACTACATCATTTTCACAGGTGGAGGTTCATTACGCTTAGAAAACTATTTAAAAGCTCTATTACCACACAACACTTCCAATATGGACTTTTCTAAAACTGCAAAATGGGATAATTGCATTAGCTATTCAATGAGACATATCCCTGAAGTGCAAAAAGATAAGAAAAAGTTAGTTGCTATGTTTGCTAAAATCGTTTCTCAAGTAAAAGAAAAAGATTTTGAAAAAAGTCGAAATCCTTTCCTTAAAGAAGACGACAAAGTAGCACTTTAAGAAACAGGATATCATCCTGTTTCTTTCCATAAAGGAGAATGCATATGGATAAGAGTAAATATAAGAAACATATAAATGTCTCCCTTCAAAATAAAAAGTATTATGATTCAATTAACCCTATATTATTAAAATGGGCATCTAATAGTGAAAACATGTCAGAAAAGGTTAGTGAGTCTATCCTAATGGCAGTCCGATTAGAATCTTCAATAGGGATAAATAAATTAATGAACACGTTTGAAATGATTGAAAAAACACTTCAAATTTATTTCCCTGAAAAAAATAATACTTATAACGAAGCGGTAGAAAAAGCATTTGAAAAAATCGTTAATGTAAATGGTGCTATGCTATCTGATTTCATAACAAACCCTGTTCAGTTCTCAGAAGCTCAATTACAATCTTCTCAGAAACAAGAACCAGTTACTTCTTCCCCTACAGCATCTATAACAGAACAAAAGCCTGTTAATAATCCTGTTGTTAAAACAGAAGAAATAACAGAAAGTGAAGAAAAACAAGAAGTTACAAATCACAAAAAAGAAGAACCTGTTATGGATGAAGGCGAAACAACTCAAACAAATGAAGAAACGCCTAAAAATGTAAAAGCAGAAGAAAACCAAAAAGAAGATATTAAAATCCCTACTCCTAAAGAGTCTAAAGAAGACGAAAAACTTAAAAAAGAAAATCTTCCTGAAGA
>NZ_JAKUFQ010000168.1:0-6941 GCF_022663475.1 Bacillus cereus group sp. BfR-BA-01382 | reverse complement strand
TTAACATACTAAGGGGAATGGAAATGAAAAGGGAACCGAGAGTGAAAAATAAGGGGAAAGTAGTGTTATTTTTATTAGCTGCGGGAGGCGTATTTCTTGTTAAATTAACATTTAAATTTGGAACAATACATATGATTCGAACTTGGTTTGAAAGTACATTTTCTTAAATAAGGAATATAGCCTCTTGCGATAGAGGTTTTTGATTTGTTATTATTAGACTGAACGGTCGGTTTAAAGAGGTGTGAATATGAGAAGAAGCGCAGAAGAGATAAAGAAAGAAATTGCATATAAAGCAGAAAGTCTATTTTCACAGAAGGGCTACGCAGCTACATCTATGGAAGAGATTTGTGAAATTACAGAGCGAAGTAAAGGAAGTATTTATTATCACTTTAAAAGTAAAGAAGAATTATTTTTATTTGTAGTGAAACAGCATACGTATGATTGGGTTGAAAAATGGAATGAAAAAGAGAAGTTGTATAGTACTAGTACTGAAAAACTATATGGTCTCGCGGAATATCATGTAGAGGACATACAGCAACCAATTTCAAATGCAATAGAGGAATTCTCTATGAGCCAAGTTGTAAGTAAAGAGATTCTGGATGAACTGTTAGCTTTAACTAGAGAATCATATGTTATGTTTGAGAAATTAATTGAAGCAGGTATACAGTCTGGAGAGTTCCGTGAAGATAATACTCGTGATCTTATGTATATTGTGAACGGATTATTATCAGGGCTTGGAGTACTTTACTACGAGTTAGATTATAAAGAGCTGAAACGTATTTATAAAAAGGCAATAGATGTATTGTTAAAAGGAATGGCAGCTGAATAATAAGTCAGTTGCTTTTCTTACAAAACAAATTAGACCGAACGGTCGGTTTATGGAAGGGGAATGAAAGTGAAAGCTTTATTTAAAAACCGAGCATTTATGCTCGTTATGGCATCTGATATTTTACAACAATTTGCAATTTGGATCAGAAATATGGCTCTTTTATATTTCATAATGGAGCGGACAAATAATGATCCAGTTTCAGTGTCTCTATTATCTGTCATGGAGTATGCACCTATCTTTATTTTCTCGTTCATTGGTGGTGCATTAGCAGATCGCTGGAATCCGAAAAGAACAATGGTCGCTGGAGATGTGTTGAGTGTACTGTCTATTATAGGAATTGTCCTGTTGTTAAAGCTGGATTATTGGCAGGCTATATTTTTTGCAACACTCATTTCCGCGATTGTAGGTCAGTTTTCTCAGCCCTCATCTTCGCGTATATTTAAGCGCTATGTAAAAGAAGAAGAGGTAGCAAATGCGATTGCATTTAACCAAACATTACAGTCATTATTTCTAATTTTTGGGCCAGTGGTAGGATCGCTTGTGTATACACAACTTGGTTTATTTACGTCACTATATAGCTTAATCATTTTATTTTTGTTATCTGCTATCGCCCTTTCATTTTTACCAAAATGGGTTGAAAAAGAGAAAGTGGCAAGAGATTCATTAAAAAATGATATAAAAGAAGGATGGAAATACGTTCTTCACACGAAAAATTTACGTATGATTACGATCACTTTTACTATTATGGGTTTAGCTGTTGGATTAACGAATCCATTAGAAGTATTCCTTGTAATTGAACGTTTAGGCATGGAAAAAGAAGCTGTTCAATATTTAGCAGCAGCTGATGGAATAGGTATGTTAATCGGTGGTATTGTTGCTGCAGTTTTCGCTTCAAAAGTGAATCCGAAAAAGATGTTCGTATTCGGTATGAGCATATTAGCGATGTCATTTTTAGTAGAAGGGCTATCTACATCATTTTGGATTACTAGTTTCATGAGATTTGGAACAGGTATTTGTTTAGCTTGTGTTAATATCGTTGTCGGTACGCTTATGATTCAACTTGTACCAGAAAATATGGTTGGAAGAGTAAACGGGACGATTTTACCACTGTTTATGGGGGCAATGCTAATTGGAACTTCACTAGCTGGAGGATTAAAGGAACTAACTTCACTAGTTATTGTGTTTTGTATAGCAATGGCACTTGTTTTATTAGCGATAGGGCCAGTTCTACGCATGCAAATAAAGAAAGAAGATGTCGTTAATAAAGAGAAACTAACAAATTCGTTAGCTTCGAAATAACTATTTTAAGGGAGCAAAATTGCTCCCTTTTTCTTTGAGGAACTTTTGACAACTATATGAGCCAATTATATACTGATGTTGTAAAAACGATTTTACAGGTTAGGAGCAATGGTGTGAAAAATCAAATCTATGAATTACGCACTGAAAATAATATTTCACAAGGCGCATTAGCTGATAAATGCAAGGTTTCTAGACAGACGATAAATGCAATTGAGAATAATAAATATGATCCAAGCTTAGCGTTAGCATTCCGTTTAGCTGAAGTATTAGGAACAACTGTTGATAAATTATTTTTGTACAAGCAGTAGAGTCGTTTATTATAAGGCGCACCGTTAAAAATAAAAAAGATCCTCTTCTCATGAGAAGAGGATCTTTTCTTATAGTGTTTTAGTCTTTGGACTAGTTGGTGTAACGGATGTATTATTTTCTGGAACTCTAGTTAATAAGAATCCACCGATAATAAACAGAACAATAATACTAAGAACACCAGCGTTTGTTTTTCCTGTTAATTGCGTTGTAACACCGACTAATACCGGGCCCATAATTGCGGCGAACTTACCAAAGATATTATAAAATCCGAAGAATTCATTAGCAGATTCTTTTGGTACTAGTTTTGCAAAGTATGAACGACTTAGTGCTTGAATACCACCTTGAGATGTAGCAACTAACATTGCTAAAATCCAAAAATCAAGTGTCGTTTTTAAGAAATAAGCATATATGCAAATGATGATATAAATAATGATACCGACATATAGCATTTTTTTACCTGTAAATGTTGCTGATAATTTTCCATATAATAAAGCAAATGGACAAGCGACAATTTGTGTTACAAATAATATGATTAATAGATTCGTTGCACTGATACCGAGATCTGTTCCGTAAGCGGTGGACATGGTAATAATTGTATCGACCCCATCAATATAGAAAAAGTAAGCGATTAGGAACATGAATACAGTTTTATATTCTTTAATATTTTTAAAAGTAGCAGCAAGGCGTTTGAAGCTCATTGTAATTGGTCTAGGGTGACGTTCAATATAGTGCTTTTGCTCTACGTTTTTTAGCATTGGAATCGTAAATAACCCCCACCAAAGAGCTGTTATCGCAAATGAAATTTGACTAGCAATACCAACAGATAAAGGGATAGTTCCTTTTTGAGAAAGAATAATAAGAGCGATACAACCGATGAAAGGAATAGTACTCCCAATATAGCCTAATGCGAAACCTCGCGTAGAAATTCGATCCATTCTATCTTCAGAAGTGACATCTACTAAAAATGCATCATAAAAAATGTTTGCTCCAGCAAAACCGACTAAGGCGAGCATATAGCATCCTAATAATAAGTACCACTGAGATGTTGGAACGACTGCTAACATACTTGTAAATACGATACCGAGTCCAAAGAAGAATGTGAAAAATCGTTTTTTAAATCCTTTATAATCAGCAACTGTGCCGAGAATAGGAGCAAGTATAGAAATTAAAAGTGTAGCGAACGAGTTTGCATATCCCCAATATGCTGTTGAAGTTGCCCCGGATAGTCCAGCTTCTTTTGCAGCTGCTTTAAAGTAAATTGGAAATAATGCAGTTGTAATGACGAGCGAATATACCGAGTTCGCCCAATCGTATAATATCCAGCTTTTTTCTTGTCTGGACATTTTTTTCATATAATGTTCCCCCTTAAATTTGTTTTACTAACAGTGTACAAAAATAAAAATTATAAAAAGAGAAACAGTGATGAATTTTACATAACTTTTACATATATACACAGTTCTTTACAATTGGAGTAAATCCTCTACAATTGCTCCGTCTGTTTCGCCTAAGTGTAAACCGAGTAGTCTAGCGATAGTTGGACCTTCATCAATAAGTCTCATATACGGGACGGTAACGCCGGTTTTTATTCCTTTTCCAGCAGCGATAAAAATTGTTTCATAGTTAGGTTTTGTTGGAGAGTATCCATGCGTACCAAATGTATATTTTTTACTAGGCGTAACATCTTTTTCAGTAATTTCTTTTATAAAATCTCCTGTATAGTTTTCAGTGAAATAATACCCCTCTTGCGCTTCTAACATAAATAAACAATTACCATCTGCACCGCAGTCTTTCGCAGCTTCATCATGAAGTATAAATTCAATTCCATTCTGTTTATTTTGCAGCAGTTCTTCAAGGAGTAGTTGTACTTCTCGAATTGTATCCGTATCATTTTTGTCTTTCACATATACATAGGCAGAGCCATCACAACTTTGGCAATAGGCTTTCCAGTCTACTAATTTGCCTTTTTTATTAAGAGATATAAGTCCTCTTTGATGGAATAGCACATTTAATTGGATGGATTTGTTTTCACTTAAAGCGCTATGATCACCAAGGGCAATAATTGTACTTTCTTCGTATAGATCACTGTCTTTTAAAGTTTGAATAATTTTCCCTAGCCGCTCATCATGTCTATGAATTGCAGCTATTGTTTCGTTAGATTCAAAGCCATGATAATGTCTTTGCGTGTCTAAATCAGTGAAATGTACGAACATAACATTAGGCTTTTTCGTCTGAATGGTGTGTACAGCAGAGGCGAGGACGAAATCATCCAGCTCTGGTTGTGATAAACCATTTCTTATATGGCCGAAACGACGATTTAAATCTAATTGGTATAGTGGGCTACCGCTAAATAAGGAAACTAACACTTGATTTTGCCACGGTCTATTGGGGAAAATTTCTGGTAAATTGTAATCAATGTTTGCTCTCCCAGTAACAGGCCATAGAAGGGCAGCTGTCGTTAAATTTGCTTTACGCGCTTCATCATACAATGTTGTTCCTTTTATCGATTTTCGGTACCAATGCCAATCAGGTGATTCACGTCCTGGTTGAAGTAACGTATTACTAACAACACCGTGCTTGTTAGGATAATTACCGGTTACGATTGTTGAGTGGCTTGGATATGTTACAGAAGGATAAATTGGTTCTACTTTTTCGACAACCGTGCCCTTTTTTATTAGAGATTGGAAATGAGGTAGTTTTTGTAGTATAGGAAAATCTAAAGCTGATAAACAGTCGAATGATAAAATAATGACACGATTCGTTAATGCTTTATCCATAAAGTAATCCTCCTAATTATATAAAACCTATTCTTATATATTACTATTAATACCTAGTAATAAAGATATGTTTTCGAATAAAATTTATTGTTTATTTTCAGAAAAATTAAACATATAATAAGTATAAGGGAATCTACGGACGGAGGGAATAGTATGGACTGGTTAGATGGATTCGGTATATTTTACATCATTGGTGGCATCACAATTCTCCTTGTATTTGCTATTTCATATTTACTAAAGAAACGTTTTCCAGACAAACAGTTTGATATTATATTTGCACTGATTGTAATACTTCTTTGCTTAGCATCATTTCCTGTTACCATGATGGTTATTGGTGGGTGGGAAGGAATGGGATATGGATTTATTGGTTTCTTCGTTCTACTAGGTACACTTATTGGTATGATTGCACATCAACTTGTAAAAATCTCTCGAAAAAGCTACGTATAAAACTGTAAAAAACGAAAAGAATATATAATAATAAGAAAATTAGCTATTGTTTTAAAAAAGAATTTGTATTATGATAATCAACAAATTTATTTCATTATAACGATGAAAAAGGACTAGTACATGTTCAACCTTTTTAGCAGAGAGAGAATCCGCCAGGCTGAAAGATTCTTAAAAAGGCAATATGGAACCTGCCTTTGAGTTCTGCATATGCAGCGGGAATTTCCCGTTATCAAGAAGAGAGCATATACAATTTTTGTGTATGAATCAGGGTGGTAACGCCGGCAAAGCTCGGTCCCTATTTAGGGACGCGGGCTTTTTTGTATTTTCTGGAAGAAGGAGGAAGACTGACTATGGCAAAAGAACAAGTGCAAGCCATTACGAAGATGGAAGAGGACTTTGCGCAGTGGTATACCGATATTGTAAAAAAAGCCGAACTGGTTGATTATTCAAGTGTAAAAGGGTGCATGATTTTACGTCCATATGGTTATGCCTTATGGGAGAATATGCAGAAGGTGATGGATGAGAAGCTAAAAGAAACTGGCCATGAAAATGTATATATGCCAATGTTTATCCCAGAGAGTTTATTGCAAAAAGAGAAGGATCATGTTGAAGGGTTTGCTCCTGAAGTAGCATGGGTTACGCATGGCGGAGATGAAAAGTTAGCGGAAAGACTTTGTGTACGTCCTACATCTGAAACTTTATTCTGTGAGCATTTTTCAAAAATTGTGCAATCCTATAATGATTTGCCAAAATTATACAACCAGTGGTGTTCAGTAGTTCGTTGGGAGAAGACAACTAGGCCATTCCTTCGTACGACAGAATTTTTATGGCAAGAGGGTCATACAATCCATGAAACAGCAGAAGAATCGCAGGCTGAAACATTAAATATTTTAAACTTATATGCTTCTTTCTGTGAGGATTATTTAGCGATACCAGTTATTAAAGGACAAAAAACAGAAAAAGAGAAGTTTGCTGGAGCAAAGGCAACTTATACAATTGAAAGCTTAATGCATGATGGGAAAGCACTTCAAACAGGAACATCCCATAACTTTGGAACGAATTTCTCTGAAGCATTTGATATTAAATTTTTAGATCGTAACGGTAAGTGGCAATATGTACACCAAACATCTTGGGGTGTATCAACAAGAATGATAGGTGGGCTAATTATGGTTCATAGCGATAATAATGGACTTGTAATGCCACCAAAAGTTGCTCCAGTGCAAGTTGTTATCGTACCAATTGCTCAGCATAAAGAAGGAGTTTTAGCGAAAGCAACAGAGTTA
>NZ_JAKUFQ010000167.1:0-7146 GCF_022663475.1 Bacillus cereus group sp. BfR-BA-01382 | reverse complement strand
TGTTAAGAACCATATCCATAATCGCCGCTTGGCCATATAACTCAAATGCCTCTGCAATTTTTTGTTTCGCTTCCGCTTCTGCTAAACCTTTTAATCTGATAACATCTGCTTTTGCTTGACCTTGCGCTTTTTCGATTTCCGCCTTCGCTAAACCTTCTACACGAACTTCTTCTGCACGTGCTCTTGCTTCCGCTTCAATTTTATATTGATCTGCATCTGCTTTTTTCATTTGTTTTACTTTTTCCGCTTCTGCTGATTGTTCAACAGCATAGCGATCTGCATCTGCCTTTTTCTTTACTTCTGCATCATATTGCTTTTCACGACGCGCAATCTCTTTTTCTTCTAATTCAATTTGCTTTTCACGTTCAATGATTTTAACGCGCATTTGCTCTTCTGTAACACCTTGTTGCGCTTTTGCTTGTTGTAATTCATAGGAAAGATCTGCATCTGCGCGAGCTTGTTCTTGATCTCTCTTATAAGATTGTACTTTTAACTCTTTATGTTTTTCAGCTTCAGCGATTTGTGCATCACGTTGATACTCAGCTTCTTTTGCTTCTTTCTCAGCACGAGCTTTTTCAATTCGTGCCTCTTTTTCACGCTCTGCATTTGCAACTGTTGCATCACGCTTAACCATCGCAATTTGTGGCTGACCAAGTGCATCTAAGTAACCGTTCTTATCCATGATTTCTTTAATTGTAAAGGAAACGATGCGAAGTCCCATCTTCTTTAAATCTGTAGAAGCTACTTCATGTACCTTTTGAGCGAATTGCTCTCTATTACTATAGGCATCTTCTACTGTCATAGAAGATAAAATAGCACGTAGATGACCTTCTAAAACTTCTTTTGCTTCTATTTTCAACTCTTCTGTTTCTTTTCCTAAATATTGTTCAGCTGCTGTAGAAACTTCTTCAATGGTAGATCCTACTTTAATAATAGAAACACCATTTACTGTAATCGGTACACCTTGTTTCGTATACGTATCACGTGTTCCCACTTCTAATTTGTAGTTTAATAGACTTAAAGGCTCTGCTCTTTGCATAATCGGAACTACGAAAGTACCGCCACCACGAATAATCTTAATCTTCTTTCCATCATCAGTGGTAACTACATTTTTCCCGCCACCAAGCCAGTTTCCAGTAACAATTAATGCTTCATCTGGTCCAACTGTTCGATACTTTGTAATGAATACTAAAATGAGTAGAATTAAAATTGCGAGTAATACTCCACCGATAATTAATGGAATCGTCATGTAAATTCCCCCTTATAATTTTGGTTTCTTTAAAGAATAAGCGATGTTCTGTACAAGTAAAACACCATCTTGGACTCCCTCGATAATAACCTCTGTTCCTTGCGAAATATCTTTCTTTCCAACTGTTTTAGCTAGGATTGCATTGTTTCCAAATTGGGAGGAAATTAATACTTCACCAAACCCTTCTGTAGGAATAGTCGTAATGACCTCTCCTTTGCAACCGATGAATTCATCCATACGTTGCACCGTGTTTTGTTCTGCTTCTGCAATCGGTTTTAAAATTAGTATTTTCATGATAAATACACCGATAAAAGATATAGCAAATGCAGCCCCAAAAATAAGAATACTATTAAAGGAAAATAAATATTCTCCTATATAACTAAGTCCACATAACATGGCGAAAAAACTAAGTAATAAAGTAACAACGGATACAGATCCGCCTCCAAAACTAAATATGGATTCAAATATATCTCCAAAAAAGATATAAATTACAGTGAGTATAGTAGCAATAATAAATCCATATAAATAAATTGTTTCAAGTGGATAACCAAACAAAGCCATTTCTTATCCCCCTCTCTTAAACAATCCCTTTTTTGTTATGTGTATGCCCCACCTCTTTCAAAGATTATCGTTCTAAATTTTCAGTTATTTACCCTTTAAAGAAAAGCCTGTAAGACAGGCCTCTAAAAAAGAACAGGAGAAACCTATTGTGACAGGCTCCTCCTAGAAAATAACCGATATATTATATATCTATATAATATACTATTTTCCACAAAAAGTAAAGTTAAACATACATTGGAAAAGTACTTATTTTACTGACAATTCGTATGTTCCATCGCCATTATCATATTTATATACATACAAGTAATACTTACCTGGTTTTGCATTAAATTTTGCTTCTATATGATTCCCATTAGCTTGACCGTAAGCCGCATAATTTTGCATATCTGATTCATGGTGAAGTACCCATGTCATCCCAATTCCATACTCATTTAAAACAGAAATGTCGATATCTTTCGCTGATGCTACATTAAATGTATAAACATCAGTGTGGTCCCCGCCAATAAGATTACCTTTTATCGTACTATTTAGCCCGATACGATTTGCTTCCTCTGGACGATTATTTGGTTCTGATTCTGTTAAACTTCCATCTTTAATCGTAACAGTTGTTTCGCTTCTGCTCTCTTTTCCTTTATCATCTTTTACTCTTAACGATACTTTATAAGAACCTTCTCTTTCATATACATGTACTGGATTCACTTCTGCACTTGTGCTTCCATCTCCAAATTCCCATAAATAAGAAACAATTTTTCCATCTTCATCGTTTGAGCCATCACTTTTAAATTGAATTCCCTCTTTTACAACTCCATTATAAGGCCCGTTTACATTAACCGTCGGAGCTTTATTTTCTCCATCATCTTTTGCGATTCCATGGAAGACTACATCATATTCAAATTCATTTGAGCTATTCACACGATAATTGACGAAGTATGCTGTAACAGTTTTGTAGCCACTCCATTCTTTTTGCGCCAATTGTTCTAAAGATTCATTTACTCTTTTACTCATTGCTTTCCAATCTTCTGATTCACCTTTTGTGACACTACCTGTATACGTACCTTCTAATGTAAATGTATTAAAGAATTGAGAATTATGTTTTGTCATTTTTGTATCTTTCATAGGCAACGTATCACTAATTTCTTTCTTCACCGCTGTTAACGACTTCGTTGCATGTTCAGCTAAATAATCATCAGCTACTTCTGGTACAGTGTATGTATCTTGATTATTAATTAACTGCTGCATATACTCTTGATACTCTTTATTTAACTTAGGATCTTTACTTAGATTTTCACGATATGCATCATAATTTTTCACGTCATTCGCACGAATTAAATCTTGAATTTTATCAAATGTTTCAAACTGATGCGTATATAAGTAAGACTGCAATGCGAACGAGTAATTATAGAAATCCCAAGAACCGTATTTAGCAAATAGTGTGCGCTCTGCAGTATAACGGCTTGCAGGATCAGATGATAATCCGCTAATTATACTCTTTCTTGGTACAACGTTATTCGTACGAGTAGAGCCTGCGAAAAACTCTGCATTTCCTTCTTGGAACCAAGTTAACCTTTCATTTTGATACATATCTCCTCTTCCAAATAAACCAGGAACTTCATATCTCCCTTGCAGATAATGAGTAAATTCATGACGGAATAACTCTTCTAAACTATAAATACTTTGCTCTGGTGTACGCTCATATGTAAAGAATGTTCCTGTTTCTTCGATATAAATTCCACCGTTGTTTGTTTCATACCCATACAATTGTCTATTTAACTGATATTCATCTGGACTATTATAAATTACGATTGTTAACACATCATCCGCATTTCCTGGCTCTAATGCTTTGTCATTTCCAATTACACGGTGATACTGTGCCTTTACTTCCTTCGCAGCCCAATATAATCTCTTAATTTTTTCTTCTGATACTTTATCTCCTGTTTTGAACACAATTGATCCATCATCGAATGTATACGTTTTTGGTAAGTACTGCTCTTTTCCTTCTTTACGTATTTTCTCTAAATCTACTGTATTCCCGCTATAATCTTTACCATTATAATTTGTTGTAATTTGTTCTATCGCAACAAAATATGGTTCACTTAAGTGTGGGTACATATGCATTGCTTGTGTAACAACCTCTAATCCTTTATTCGGATTGCTATGAAATTTCCCTAAACGGCTTGCAAAATAAATACCATTATTAACGAGCCATTTATTTTCTGACGTTACTTCATTTAAAAGAGCAATACGATTTATTTCATTAATAAACCCATCTACTTTTCCATACCACATCGTTTCATTCGCTTCTTTACGGGCCTCAACTAAATACGACTGTATATCATAGTCAATCCCTTGCATAATATCGTATATTGCTTGTCCCTTCATTCGATCATTTACATAAGTAGTAAAATTATCATTGTATTGCTTTAAAATATTTGATGCGTATTGAACTGTTTCAACATCACTTGATGCATTACTAATTAATTTTCCGTATGCAGATACGACTGTATCTTGTTCATCTGTACCAAGCTTAAAGTTTGGATTTTTTGCGATTGCTTTTAAAGCAGGTAAACATTTATCCTGGAAGCTTCTTTCATTTAATTCACTTAATTCGTTATTATAAAATGCCAGATAAAAAGCGGAACGCAACACTTCAGTAAACGTTTGAATTCCTTTTGAATCATCTTTCGTAAATGTACTACCTCTATGAGCTAATTCATCTATAATGACTTGCATTTTTCCTTTATCTTTATAAAAGGCCTTTGTGTCTTCATTAAACTGGAATAAATCTGTAATTTGGTGCCACTTAATACTGCCTAATGTTTCAACTAATTCTTGATTATTCATTTTGTTTAAATCAGCCATTGAATAGCTTTCTTTAACTTGCTTTACTGCCGTTTTCTTCGTAATAGATGCTGGTCGCTGTGAAAAATCGCCTACTTTTAAACGTTCTTGAAATGATAAGGTTTCATCAACTTTTGAAACATGCCCAACTTCATCTACTGGCTTTTCAATTCCAACCGGTTTCGTTTTTAGCACATTATACGGTACTTTTTCTTCCGCTACTGCATGAGTTTGAAGTGCCCCTAACGATAAAGCCATTGTACTAATGCTAAGCATCACTTTATTGATCTTTGATTTCTTGTTCATATCCTTGCCCCCTATTTTAATATTCCATTCAAGAATTTAACATAAAATCTGGATGTAACAATATAAAATGCAATATTTCATATTATTTCTTCCTATAATTTGTACATATCGTGAACACCCTTTCCTTTATCTAACCTCCGCTGATTATGAACTTATAACAATCAAAATTCCCTTTTACAAATATTAAAAAGAGAATTTTTTGACATTTCACCCTTTAATTGTTATGGTTAATATAATTGTTAACTTTATTAAATAAAGGTGGGATTCTATGATAAAAAAAGAGAACAGTGTATTTTATATCTCCATCTTGCTTACAACCTTATTTATTATATGGGGTGTCATACCAGCAAGCTGGATACAAGGCCATGATTTACAAAGTATCACATCTTCTTTAAACTCATTTATCCTCAATAAATTTGGATGGTTTTACTCTCTACTTATGACCACAATGCTTGTTTTAGCTACTTATTTAGCCTTTTCAAAATACGGTTCTATTCGTCTTGGTAAAGATGGAGAAAGACCAAAATACAGCTATTCATCTTGGTTATCCATGTTGTTTGGAGCAGGAATGGGGATTGGACTCCTCTTCTATGGAATCGCTGAACCGATTTCACATTTTACAGATCCATTAACAGGAAAAGCAGGTACAGAGGAAAGCGCCAAACTCGCTATGCAATATTCATTTTTCCACTGGGGACTCTTTCCGTGGTCACTATACGCGATGGTTGCTTTAACAATTGCATATTTCACATTCCGCAAACAAAAAGGTAGCACAATTGGGGCTACAGTTACTCCATTATTTAATCGATCGAAAAATTCTCCTATCGGAAAAACAGTCGATATTTTGGCTGTTTTAGCCACAGTATTTGGCATTGTGCCATCTGTTGGGATTGGTGCTCAACAAATTGCCGGAGGATTAAGCTATTTATTCCCTTCTATTCATAACACTTTACTTACTCAGCTCGTACTTATAGCTATCTTCGCTGTTTTATATTTAACAAGTGCGCAAACTGGCTTAGATCGTGGGATTAAATATTTGAGTAACTTGAATTTCTCTCTCGCAGGTATTTTACTCGTCTCCTTTTTAATTTTAGGACCAACTGTATTTATTATGAAATATTTCACATCTACACTCGGTTCTTATATCGGCGCTTTACCTAGTATGGGATTAAATTTAGGAGCATTTAGTGAAAAATCTTCTTCTTGGATTGAAAACTGGACTATTTTCTATTGGGGATGGTGGATCTCTTGGTCTCCATTCGTCGGTACATTCATTGCTCGTATTTCTAAAGGGCGCACAATAAAAGAATTTATTATTGGAGTTGTATTAGTCCCAACTCTTATCTGTACATTTTGGTTTGCAGTATTTGGCGGTACCGCTATCCATATGGAAATGTTCCAATCGCTTGGGATAGCTGATGAAATCGCAAAAAATGGTACAGAGATTGGATTATTTGCTGTTATTTCGCACCTACCATTCTCTACATTTTTAACGGTTATCGGGTTAATTTTAGTAGCCACATTTTTCGTTACTTCTGCCGACTCGGCAACATTTGTTGTTTCAATGCAAACGAGTAACGGAAGCTTATCACCGAAAAATAGTTTAAAACTTATATGGGGATTAACAATCGCGATCATTGCAGCACTTTTATTACAAGCTGGAGGATTAAATGCACTACAAATTGCAGCTATAATCGCAGCACTACCATTTTCTATCGTAGTCGTTCTTATGGTTGCTTCGCTATTTAAAGAGCTGCGAAAGGAAGATGTTAATTCGCAAACGAAAGAAGTTCCGCAAAAAATAAAAAAGATTATGTAACAATTGGCACCTCAAATTACTTCTGAATCCGTGATGACTGAGAGAAAAAAGAAAATTAACAAACCCCATTCGTATGAAATATAATTTTCATACGAATGGGGTTTTACTCTATCTATTACACAAAAGACAAACATTAATTATATACAATAATAAGATTAAACGTTATTTATTTCTTAAATAACCTCTTTCTAAATACGAACATACTTAGTGCGGAAAGAACAAGTGTTATTCCAGAAAGTAAAGTCGATGTGCTAGCTTCACCGCCTGTTGATGGTAAAGATTTCTTTCCTTCCTCCGTCTTATTAACATGTTGTGTATTTAAAGTATCTGCTGTTCTGCCTTCGTTTTCAACAACCTGATTATTTCCTTTTGG
>NZ_JAKUFQ010000166.1:0-7158 GCF_022663475.1 Bacillus cereus group sp. BfR-BA-01382 | reverse complement strand
GAAGAACTGTAGTTCTTGACTTTTCATTATCGTCCATGTAGAATCATTTTTGGGCTCTTTAAAAAAGGACGATAATACTTTTAAAGTTTAAATATAAAAGAAAATTGCTCCCTACTTATTACTTTATGTGATGAGGGGAGCAATTTTCTTTTTTGTTTTTTGTTTAGAAAATAAAAAGAGTCTAACAATAAGATGGATACAGTGTTATCTACATACGTTGCGCTTTGCAACGGTGATTATATAACAGCAAAATAGAAGGGAGCTTTTTCATGACTAAGTATATTTTTGTAACAGGCGGTGTAGTATCGTCTTTAGGAAAAGGTATTACAGCAGCATCTCTTGGAAGACTTTTAAAAAATCGTGGTTTAAATGTAACGATTCAAAAGTTTGATCCATACATTAACGTAGACCCAGGGACTATGAGCCCATACCAACACGGTGAGGTATTCGTAACAGATGATGGCGCAGAAACTGACTTAGACCTTGGTCACTATGAGCGTTTTATCGACATTAACTTAAACAAATACAGCAACGTAACAACAGGTAAAATTTACTCTTCAGTTCTTCAAAAAGAGCGTCGCGGTGAATATTTAGGAGGAACAGTTCAAGTTATTCCTCACATTACTAACGAAATTAAAGAGCGCGTATATCGTTCTGGCCGTGAAACAAATGCGGATGTTGTTATTACAGAAATCGGTGGAACTGTTGGTGATATCGAGTCTCTACCATTCTTAGAAGCAATCCGTCAAATTAAGAGCGACATCGGTCGTGACAATGTAATGTACATTCACTGTACGTTAATCCCGTACTTAAAAGCAGCGGGTGAAATGAAAACAAAACCAACACAACATAGTGTTAAAGAACTTCGTAGCTTAGGTATTCAACCAAATATTATCGTTGTTCGTACAGAACTTCCTGTTTCTCAAGATATGAAAGACAAGCTTGCATTATTCTGTGACATCGATACAAAAGCAGTTATCGAAGCTCGCGATGCAGATACTTTATATGCGGTTCCATTATCTCTTCAAGAACAAAACATGGACCAAATCGTTTGTGATCACTTAAAATTAGACAATCCAGCTGCAGATATGACAGAGTGGACTGCGCTAGTTAACAAGGTACGTAACCTTTCTAAGAAAACAAAAATCGCTCTTGTTGGTAAATATGTAGAACTTCAAGATGCATATATTTCTGTTGTAGAAGCACTTCGTCATGCTGGTTACTCATTCGATACAGATGTAGAAGTAAAATGGGTAAATGCTGAGCACGTAACAGCAGAAAATGTACAAGAATTAGTAGGAGACACAGATGGTATCCTTGTACCAGGTGGCTTCGGCGATCGTGGTGTAGAAGGTAAAATCGTTGCGATTCAATATGCTCGTGAAAACAAAGTTCCATTCTTAGGAATTTGCTTAGGTATGCAACTTGCATCAATCGAATTCGCACGTAATGTATTAGGTTTAGAAGGTGCTAACTCTTCTGAAATTAACCCTGATACACCATACGCAATCATTGACCTATTACCAGAACAAAAAGATGTAGAGGACCTAGGTGGTACACTTCGTCTTGGTCTATACCCATGTAAGCTTTCTGAAGAAACAAATGCTTACAATGCTTATAATGAGCCGGTTGTATATGAGCGTCATCGTCATCGTTATGAGTTCAACAACCAGTTCCGTCCGGATATGGAAAAAGAAGGATTCGTATTCTCTGGTACAAGCCCAGACGGTCGTCTAGTTGAAATCATTGAATTAAAAGACCACCCTTGGTTCGTAGCAGCACAGTTCCACCCAGAACTTGTTTCTCGTCCAAACCGTCCACAACCATTGTTCCATGACTTCGTAAGAGCTTCTATTACGAATAAAGAGAGCAAGTAATAAAAAAAGCGCCGTCACTTTAAAGTGACGGCGCTTTTTTTAATATTCGTTTAACATTTCATCGATTGTAAATTTGATTCCGTGATAAGCAAATAAAGCCACTATTAAGCTTGGGAACCCGTAGCGATTACCTTCATCGTCTGGAATAAGGCCTTTTAACAGTTTTGTATCAATATGTACGTCTGTATATTGTTCCAGTGATTTCGTACCTTCTTGAAGAGCAGAAATGCCGACAATAGAGTGTCCCTCTTCTTGTAGTTTTTTTGCAATTTCTACAACTGCTTCATCTGTTGAAAAACGGCTAATAAGAAGTACACGATCCGCAGAGGTTACTTCTGCTTCTTTACCATTTTCAAATAAGCGTTTTGCTTGCTTCATTGGTTCAGCACCGAATAGTGCTTCGGTAACAACACCATCCATTTCATTTGTACCATATAAATAAATGAAACCATCGCCAATTAGTGCTTGAGCAAGTAAACGAGCGCTATCTTCTATATTCATTTCTTCTTTTTGAGAAACTCTGGAGAAATAACCACTTAATTGAGTTGAAAAAATTTTTAACATAATGTTACTCCCTTCGTACGTGTTTGCCGGCTTTCATTATAGTTTATTTTTTTAGAAAGGTGAAATCGTAGGGTAGCATAACAAAATAGGAAACGGTAAAATAAGAAAGAATAGGAAGGAATTTGCCAAAGAATAGCGAAAATAAATCGTTAAGATATAAGAAGCTTTAAATCTTGTACTTACACAGAAAGGTTGGGAATTATGGAAGGTAAAATTTTAATCGTTGATGATCAATATGGGATTCGTGTGTTATTACATGAAGTGTTCCAAAAAGAAGGTTATCAGACATTCCAAGCAGCGAATGGATTTCAAGCTTTAGATATCGTGAAAAAAGATAATCCGGATTTAGTAGTATTAGATATGAAAATTCCAGGCATGGATGGTATAGAGATTTTAAAGCATGTAAAAGAAATTGATGAGAGTATTAAAGTCATTTTAATGACTGCTTATGGAGAGCTTGATATGATCCAAGAAGCAAAAGATTTAGGTGCTTTAATGCATTTTGCTAAACCATTTGATATTGATGAAATTCGTCAAGCTGTGAGAAATGAGCTCGCTGTAGAGGCGTAAAAATGAATTTTTTATAAAAAATATGGAAAAAAGCGTTTACATGGACTATTGTGCAGGTGAATACGGTTGAGTTTTTGAGTACAAGTTGTTATCCTATTGAGTGTAGAAAAAAGTCCGGTATGTAGATATACATATTTTACCTTATTCTGGTCATACTACCAGCGATAAGAACTTATCGGATACAAAAAACGTTTTTTAGGAGGATTCACCATGCCTTTAGTTTCTATGAAAGAAATGCTAAACAAAGCACTAGAAGGAAAATACGCAGTTGGTCAATTCAACATGAACAACTTAGAGTGGACTCAAGCTATCTTAGCTGCTGCGGAAGAAGAAAAATCTCCTGTAATCCTAGGTGTATCTGAGGGTGCAGCTCGTCATATGACTGGTTTCAAAACAGTTGTAGCTATGGTTAAAGCTTTAATCGAAGAAATGAACATCACTGTTCCTGTAGCGATTCACCTTGACCATGGTTCAAGCTTCGAAAAATGTAAAGAAGCAATTGATGCAGGTTTCACATCTGTAATGATCGACGCTTCTCACCACCCATTCGAAGAAAACGTTGAAACTACTAAACAAGTAGTAGAATACGCACACGCTCGTAACGTATCTGTTGAAGCTGAGCTTGGAACAGTTGGCGGACAAGAAGACGACGTAATCGCTGAAGGCGTAATTTACGCTGATCCAGCAGAGTGTAAGCACCTTGTTGAAGCAACAGGTATCGATTGCCTAGCTCCAGCTTTAGGTTCTGTACACGGTCCTTACAAAGGTGAGCCTAACTTAGGATTCGCTGAAATGGAACAAGTTCGTGACTTCACTGGCGTACCTTTAGTATTACACGGTGGTACTGGTATCCCAACTGCTGATATCGTAAAAGCTATCTCTTTAGGTACTTCAAAAATCAACGTAAACACTGAGAACCAAATCGAGTTTACAAAAGCTGTTCGTGAAGTATTAAACAAAGACCAAGAAGTTTACGATCCTCGTAAATTTATCGGACCTGGCCGCGACGCTATTAAAGCAACTGTTGCTGGTAAAATGCGTGAGTTCGGTTCTAACGGTAAAGCGTAAGAATAAAATTCCGTTTTGGAAACCGTCTAGTCTTTTAGACGGTTTCCTTTCGTTGTATAATGAAAGCGTGAACAAGTCGAAAGATTTTATCATTTTTGGTTTTTAAATAGAAAATAATGTGCATAGTCCTATTAATAAATGTGATAACGTATCTAAATTGATAAAGTGAATTCGATGAATAGTTGATCTTTATCTATTCGTGCTACAGGAGAAATGAAGATAATGGTTTCCTATTTATCCCGCATTAAAGGGCAGTAAGACCCCCACCTCAAAATTTAGTGGAAGCAAAGAAGTTAGGTGGGGGTCTTACTGCCCGTAAAAGCCCGATTGGTTCAACTAATAACCAGTGGGGGATAAACACCCCCGACTAATTAAAGTTTCACTTTATTGAGTTTTGGGATGGAAAGAGTAATTGAGATTCTTAAGGGGAGCTTTCTATAAAAATATAGAAAGTAAATACATTCACAAGAAGGGAGCTCAATATGGAAAAATTGCTAATTGAAGGCGGAAGAGCTTTAAATGGAACAATTCGAGTAAGCGGTGCAAAGAACAGTGCCGTTGCATTAATTCCAGCGACAATTTTAGCAGATACTCCAGTAACTATTGGTGGTGTCCCTAATATTTCGGACGTGAAAATGTTAGGAGACTTACTAGAGGAAATTGGAGGGAAAGTAACTTATGGACAGGAGGAAGAGATGGTAGTCGATCCTTCTAACATGGTTGCAATGCCTTTGCCAAATGGAAAAGTGAAAAAGTTGCGCGCTTCTTATTATTTAATGGGTGCGATGCTTGGCCGTTTTAAAAAAGCTGTTATTGGGCTTCCGGGTGGATGTCATTTAGGACCGAGGCCAATTGATCAGCATATTAAAGGGTTTGAAGCGCTGGGTGCACATGTTACAAATGAACAAGGTGCCATCTATTTAAGGGCAGATGAACTACATGGAGCACGTATTTATTTAGATGTTGTTAGTGTGGGAGCTACGATTAATATTATGCTAGCAGCTGTACGAGCGAAAGGTAGAACTGTTATTGAAAATGCAGCGAAAGAGCCCGAGATTATTGATGTAGCTACATTGTTAACAAGCATGGGAGCACGTATTAAAGGTGCTGGTACAGATGTAATCCGAATAGATGGTGTGGACTCTTTACATGGTTGTCACCATACTATCATCCCAGATCGTATCGAAGCTGGTACGTATATGATTCTAGGAGCTGCATCAGGAGGAGAAGTAACGGTTGATAACGTTATTCCTCAGCACTTAGAATCAGTTACTGCAAAGCTAAGAGAAGCTGGTGTTCAAGTTGAAACGAACGATGATCAAATTACGGTGAACGGTAATAGAAAGTTAAAAGTAGTTGATATCAAAACGCTTGTATATCCAGGTTTTCCAACAGATTTACAACAGCCGTTTACGACGCTTTTAACAAAAGCGCACGGGACGGGAGTTGTAACAGATACAATTTACGGTGCCCGTTTCAAACACATTGATGAATTACGTCGTATGAATGCTCAAATTAAAGTAGAAGGTCGTTCGGCAATTGTAACTGGTCCTGTGTTACTGCAAGGTGCAAAAGTGAAGGCGAGTGATTTACGAGCGGGAGCGGCACTTGTTATTGCAGGGTTAATGGCAGATGGAATTACAGAAGTAACAGGACTTGAGCATATTGATCGAGGTTATGAGAATATAGTGGACAAGCTTAAAGGGCTTGGAGCAAACATTTGGCGAGAACAAATGACAAAACAAGAAATTGAAGAGATGAAGAACGCATAAGTGATACTTCCGCAAGGGGGAAGCGAAGCATCACTACTTGCGGAAGTACACTTTATAGAAAAACACGGTTCACAAAATACGGCAGAAATATAAAGACTTAAAGGAGAGGGATTATTGTGGAAAGAAGTTTATCTATGGAGTTAGTACGTGTAACAGAGGCTGCAGCATTATCATCAGCGCGTTGGATGGGGCGCGGGAAAAAAGATGAAGCAGACGGTGCAGCAACATCAGCTATGCGTGATGTATTTGATACAATTCCGATGAAAGGTACAGTTGTAATTGGTGAAGGTGAGATGGATGAAGCACCAATGCTATATATCGGAGAGAAATTAGGTACAGGATATGGACCACGTGTAGACGTTGCAGTTGATCCTTTAGAAGGGACAAACATCGTAGCAGCTGGTGGCTGGAATGCTCTTGCTGTTATTGCAATTGCAGACCATGGTAATTTGTTACATGCTCCTGACATGTACATGGATAAAATCGCGGTTGGCCCAGAAGCAGTTGGGGCGGTCGACATTGATGCGCCTATTATTGATAACTTACGTGCAGTTGCGAAAGCGAAAAATAAAGATATTGAAGATGTTGTAGCGACAGTTTTAAATCGCCCACGTCATCAAGAAATTATCGAAGAAATTCGTAAAGCTGGTGCTCGTATTAAATTAATTAATGATGGAGATGTAGCTGGAGCGATTAATACAGCGTTTGATCGTACAGGTGTAGATATTTTATTTGGATCTGGTGGAGCACCTGAAGGTGTATTAGCAGCAGTTGCTTTAAAATGTTTAGGTGGAGAAATTCACGGAAAACTATTGCCACAAAACGAAGCTGAATTAGCGCGTTGTAAAAAAATGGGCATAGAAGACATTAATCGTATCCTTCGTATGGAGGACTTAGTAAAAGGTGACGATGCAATCTTTGCAGCAACAGGTGTAACAGATGGAGAACTATTACGCGGTGTTCAATTTAAAGGTAGCGTAGGAACAACGCAATCTCTTGTTATGCGTGCGAAATCAGGCACAGTTCGCTTCGTAGATGGTCGTCATAGCTTAAATAAAAAACCGAACTTGGTTATTAAGTAAAAGGTGGAAGCGGCTCGCTCAGAATCGCAGGACATTGGAACTCTCGACCTTGAAGCGCTCTTTGCTTCGAGTGAGAGAGTGAAATGACCGGAGATTCTAGCCGCTGGAACTGGATTTAAGTAAAAAGCGTAAGCAGCTTGCTCAGAAGGGGAAGGCATTGGAACTCCTGACGAAGAGGCGTTTTGTGCCTCGCAGGAAGGGGTGAAATGACTGACCCTTCTAGCC
>NZ_JAKUFQ010000165.1:0-7184 GCF_022663475.1 Bacillus cereus group sp. BfR-BA-01382 | reverse complement strand
GCATGTAAAGGGAGAGAGAGGATTTAAATGCGTTTTTAGGTTTTTTAAGAAAAATAAAAAGGGTAGCCATTATTTACGACTTAACCCTTTGTCTACGACCTGACGAATTGCTTCATTTCGATTCTTCAGCTTATTTTCATGCCAGTAATTTTCTATTTGTTCTACTTGTTCTTTTGTAAAAGTAACTAAAATTTGAGTGTACTTGTCTTTATTAACAGCCATATAGCAACCTCCTCTATAAAAAATATTATAAGTTATATAACTTTATTGAGGAGGTTATTACATGGAACGGAAAGTTAAAAAGATGATGGCTGATCTTCAATTTATTATGAATCATGGTCAAATCAGTGTAGATTTTATAGATCAAGGATATAAAAGAATGCTTTTTAGTGCATTAGAAGCTACCGGAAAAGGTTTAATGTGCATACCAATGAACATAATGAAACAACCTTGTTCTTAGAGTTAGTTTAGTAAATTTACACAATGAGGGGCTGTTAATAATGGAGCAGTTAACGATTTTTGACGTAATGGATGAAACTAAAAATAAGCTTTATGAGGTATTAGAGAAAAATGGATTAGATTATAAGATTCATAAGTACTATTTATATTCAGATTATCAGGTAGCTGTTCAATATTACTATATAAGTGCAACTGATAATATAATTAGGGTGTTTTTGCCCATCCCCCGAAAAAGGAGAATAATACAAAATATACCAATTGAACACTGGATAGATTGGGATTCAGCCGAGATACGTGTAAAAACGGATTATAGTTTCTTCAGTAGTTTTTCAAGTGAAAATGCTTACATCACGATAAACAAAAAGCCAATTTCCTGCATGTGAGGGAAATTGGCTTTTTGCTCATAATTTACGAATAGGACTAGTAAGAGAGATAATAACTTCAATGACCTTTGTAGTTGATGCCAAAATAAATATTGCAACCGGATTAAAATCGGAAATTAATCCACCTACTAGTGCTCCTAATGGCATAGCCAAACGAGTAAGCACACGTGAAAATCCTAAAACTCTTCCCTGCATATTGGTGGGGACTGTTTCCTGTCGGACGGATGCTACAATAGTATTCCAGGCTATATTACAAATCATAGCAAGACCAAATGAAATGCCCGGCGCAAGCCAATATTCACTCCATATTGCATAGGTCAATCCAATTGCTCCCACAGCAAGAAGGGTTGGAATAAGGATTCCCCTTCGAAAGCGTTGTTCAAGTGGAATAACAATGATACTTCCTAAAAGACCACCTACCCCAATTAAAGTATAATTAATCCCACTTTCTTCAGCAGATAGATTTAATGTAGAAAGTAAATAATACATAAGCCCACCTAATACAGCGCTAGCGCCAAAGTTTCCCACCATTGCTTGAAGAGATAAAGCAAGGTTAAGGCGATCATTCATTAACCATTTTAGCCCTTCTCTCATATCATTCCTTATAGTTTGCAATGGCGTTTTTGCTCTATCTGTAGGTTTCTTCTTTTCTAATTTTGGCAATAGTAATACAGCAACTAGAGTAGCCATAAAAGAGATAGCATTTATCCAGAGGGCATTAATCCCACCCATTAAAGCAATTATAATACCGGATAATGTGGGCCCTGCTAAACTAGCAATTTGATTAACCATTTGGTATGCGGAATTGGCTCGTGTTAACGATGGACCTGCAATTTGTGGAATTACTGTAATAGTCGCTACGTCAAATAACATCGATAGTACGGCTAAAATAAAAGAAATAGCATATAGATGCCATAGTTGAAGTACGCTCAAGTTATACAGGAGAGGAATTAAGGATACTAAAATAATACATCCTGCATCAGCAACCCACATTAATTTCCGCCGATCAAAACGATCCACTACTACTCCTACGATTGGACCAAATAAAACAATAGGTAACACACCGATAGCAAAAAGTGAACTCATAATTATTGCTGATCCAGTTAACTTATAGGCAATCCAAGGAAGAGCAAACGTATAAAGGGAATCACCTATCCTGGAAATCAGTAAACCAAAAATAAAAATCACGTAGGTACTAGGAAAATGTGTAGTTTTTGAAACTAGATTTCTGCTTTGTGCATTCGGTTTCAACGATGAGTTAAAGTTTGTTTCTTTCTTCATTATCGACTCTAATTTACCTCCTTTTTTAGTAGCAAAACTTATATTAACTGGCAGTAAGCCCCTTACTTATCAAATATTTAATAAAGTATAAAATTCTTTAAAATACAAAGGTATCCCTTCTTTTAATCAATTATTCATTTTGCTGTAAGTGCCTCTTTATGCTAAGTTAACGTTTGTCACAATATAAAACTTCTACCTTTTTGTTACGTTGATTGTTTATAAATTGGTATTTTATGTATTATACCTTCTTTTCGGGGGATGGGAAAAAACAACCAATTATTGATTTGTGTCTCTCGGATTTTCCAGAAATTTTCGCTATCCATAAAGGGTTTAGTGATAAAGAAATTAAAAAATTTACAAATGGAACTTATAAGTCTAAATAAATAACAAAGTAATGGAGGAATGAAGAATGAAGATTGCTGTATCTGAGTGGAAAGCGTTGAAAAAAGAGACAAAGTTAAAGCTATTGCGTTATGCGATGTTAGAAAGCAAGTATAAGTATGCAAAATAAAAGCTCTTCATTTGCAAAAGCAAACAAAGAGCATAGTCATGAGTGACCGTCTAGGAAAGAAATTGGCAGATTTCTTTCCTCTATATTTAACATATA
The DNA here is from genome assembly GCF_022663475.1 of Bacillus cereus group sp. BfR-BA-01382. NCBI lineage: Bacteria > Bacillati > Bacillota > Bacilli > Caryophanales > Bacillaceae > Bacillus > Bacillus cereus group sp. BfR-BA-01382. The sequence goes on along the minus strand of NZ_JAKUFQ010000165.1, from coordinate 4,454 downwards.
TAAAGTTGTAGAGAAAAGGGGGCGTGTATAATGGAAGAAGGTCGTATTTCCTTCCAGCAAGGGTTTAAAGAATTTCTTATAATGATGGTCTGTTTTTGGTTCATTATGTTTCTCGTGTATGGTGAAAGCCTGTTACAATAGTAAAGAATAACTTGGGTACAAATTGATAATGAAATGGGGAAATATGCTGGATGAAAGCAACCGGAATGACTAGAAAAGTAGATGAATTAGGACGTGTAGTACTTCCAAAGGAACTTAGAAATACACTGGGTATTAAAGAAAAATCACCATTAGAGATTTTTGTAGAAGGGGAAGGTATTATTTTACAGAAGTATCAGCCTGGTGGTGTTTGTGCATTAACAGGAGAAGTGTCAAATCGCAACATGGCATTAGCAAATGGTAAGATAACATTAAGTCCAGAAGGTGCAGAACTATTACTAAAAGAAATAGAACAGTATCTTGTAAAATAAGTGCTCCTTTCAAGGGGCTTTTTTTAATGGTCAACATAATAATTTCACGTACCGTAATGATTAAAAACAAAAAAACACAATAAAAGTCTACATTTTATCTTGTGTAGACTTAATCAGCTAAATGGAGAATGTATTGTATATTTTGGATAGATTTCTTGCGAAATATGTCCCTAAAGCAGTATTTCGATTTAAATGTGATACGATAGTGATATATTCGTTTTGCTAGTAAAAGGGGATGAGTGTCGATGAAAACCCACATAAAAGTAAATGGAAAAATCCTTCAAACAAATAAAAAATGGTCACATCTCAAGCAAAGACAAAGGCAACATATTTCTAATTGGTTACGTAGAGAATATACACAGTTTGTAAAAACACATTATAGAAAACCTAAAAAGTATGAACATGATGAGATTCTTCATGAAGTGATGGATCAAATACATGAACGTGAAATTTGGATTCCTAATGGTGAAGTAAAAAGATATTATCTAAGCAAAATAGGAAAATGGTTTAGAAAAATAGAAAGTGAATGGGAATCACAAATATCCAACAGTGAAAACCAACAGGTATTAGAAGAAAAGTAAATAGGGGCACGGCAACGATTCTTTCTTTTTGGGGCCACTTAATAAAATAGCCACAATCTATGTATAAATAGTCAGAATCAAAAGAACATCCCAATAGGGTTTACTCTATTGGGATGTTTCTTCGATTATTTAATTAAAAGAGATAGAGTGAAAATCATGTAAGAAATACATGTAAGTAACACCAGAAAGAATATAAGCTTCGTATTAGATACATATTGTTCTATTCTTTTTCTCATTTCAATTTTTTACTTTTTCAACTTGGAAGGATCAATTTGAATTTGTCCCTTCCAAGATCCAGCTACCTTTCCAATTTTATTTATATTTACATCTAATGTAAGTGGCTGCTTGAAGGAATCTTTCCCCTCAGGACCTTCCACAAATGTAAGGACACTTTCTGGTCGATCTTTATCACGAATACCTACATGATCTAATTCTTGCCCTGCCGCTTTTAGCTTGAATGGCAAGCCATTTTCTCCTTGAATAAATGGTAATTGTGAGAAGCTACCATCTTTTCCGTAGTACTCTGGGTTTTCCTCTTGTTGTCCATTTTCCTTGCCTTCACTTTTAAGATTTAATCCCGTTGTATCAAATTCATACGGTACTAAACTTCCATCTGCTTTTTCAATTTTATAATGAACAGATATACGTGAATCTGCCACATATAATTCTTTGAAATGTACCGTAACACCTTGATCTGTGATTTTCTCATCAATCGGAATGTATTGGCCATTTTTCATCATATCTTGTGTGACACCATTTTCATCTTGCATACCTTCATTTACAACCTTATCATTTGAAACTTCATTCGAAAAATAGGAAGCAACATTCGTCGCTGCCACTCGTACTTGTGGAATCATAGCTGTTGTGAAAAGTCCTGCTGCAGCTACCGCCGCATACATAATTCGTTTTGAGTTTTTGTTCATATTCGTAAACAATCCCTTCTTCTGTTCAGTTTTTTCATTTATATAAGAAACATTTTCTAGTTTTGTGCGACTTTCAAATGTTTTCCATGCTTGGTCGATATCAATGTTAATGTTAATGTCTTGTGATGAGTGTATAGTTTCTTCTTCTAACATGACATGTTCCCATTGATTTAATTTACTAATTTCAAGTAATGTATCTTTACATACTTCACATGTATCTAGATGTTTTGTAAATTCTTTTCTTGTATGATGAGGAAGCTCCCCATCTATAAATGCTTGAACCAACCCTTTATCATAACAATTCATTTGTTATGCCCCCTCTACTTGTTTATACATCTTACGAAACTTCTGTTTGGCTCGGACCAATAGTGTTCCAACAGAAGATATGTCGATATGAAGTACGTCTGCGATTTCTTTATATTGAAAACCAGAAAATTTCATTAACAATATGGTTCGATCTCGTTCATTCATATTACTAAGTACGTTTTGCACTTTTGTAATCTCTTCTTTTCTAATCCAATCATCATCTAATGATGGGATAGGTTGAACCTCATGATATTGTATCGTTTTATCTATTCTCGCCTGATGTCTTTTTTCAGATCGTAGATATTTATATGCAACATAAGTAGAAGATTTTATGAGCCAACCAGGTACATTTTCAATTGTTTTCCAATCATTTCTATATAGCTGTAAAAATACTTCTTGTGCTAATTCTTCAGCAATAGGCTGATTTTTAACAATCCATAGAATTTGTTTCACAACGTAAACGTAGTATTGTTTAAATAAGTCTTCAAATGTTACATCTGAGACAGGCCTTTCTTCCTTTTTTATCTTTAACATGTCAGTTAAAACCTCACTCTCATTTGATGCCTGTATTATAAAGAACCCAGAAAGACGAGTTTTGTGACAAAAATGTTTATTTTTTTATTATGTACGAAAAAAAGCATTCATCTTTCAAGTAGATGAATGCAAAAATTAGAATCATTTTGAGTTTTTCTTCCTATCCTTATCAAAAGATACATGAATTCAAAACATAAGTAATTTATCCTATTTTCTTTTAAAACCGTAAAAGGAGGTATCTTCTGGAGATAAAAATAGTATTTAAAATTTAATGTGTTTTTTATAAGTGGCCCCAAAAAGAAGGAATCGTTGCCGTGCCCCAAATACAAAGAAACCAGGGGGGCGCATTTCATGTTTAATTTACAAGAAGATATGTATAAACAATTGAAAGAAAAAAAAGGGGAAGTTACTGTATTTTTAATGAATGGTGTTCCAATACGTGGGCAGATCCTTGCAACAGATAAATTTACCGTCCTAATGATGGCTCATGGTAAACAACAACTAATCTACAAACAAGCAATCTCTACACTTGCTATTTAATGGGTACCGCCAGCATTTCGGAAAAAAACATGCTAAGAGCATGCAAGATTTTATACAGTTTTTTGGCTAATCCAATCACAAACAAGAGCCCTGAACCCACGCCAGGACAAGAATGTATAAAAAGATGAATTAGGTTATAGAAAAAGAAAAAGGCGAACCCCTACTTTCAAAGGGGATTCGCCTTTTTCTTGCTACCGATAATGAGACGTTATGTTAACTGAACATGTATACAATATTCATGAACCCAAAGTAATTAAAATATGCTTTGGGTTTTGTTTTTCCAAAATAAAGTGTAAATATATCTTTACATTTATGATGTTTTTATATAATCTATTAGTAAAGATATCTTTACATTGCAGGTGAAACGATGGCTGTAAAAAATAGAATTAAAGAATTACGAGTACAACATGAAATTACACAAATTCAAATGGCGAAGGACTTACAGGTTACAAGACAAACGATTGTAGCTATTGAAAATAATCACTACAACCCAAGTTTAGAATTAGCACTAAAAATAGCCCATTACTTTAATCTAAAAATGGAGGACATTTTTACACTTGAATAGTTTTGAAATAAGGGAGCGAGAGAACAATGCAGATACAAAAACAAGACGAAATGGAACAATATCATGTAGCAAAAGCCAGTAAAAATGCGTTCATGGTCTATACTGTTTTATTACTCATTTGGTCGTTATACGATAACTTTAAAAATGGTCATTTAGGAAATGCTTTTTTGATTTTATCAATAGGGAATGCAGTGTATTTTTGGACACTCGTTGTACAAAAAAGAAAAATAGAACGCTTTGAAGAAACAGATGACTCTGATACAACAATAAAATTTGTAAAAAGAAACAAACATTTTATTATATGGGCAGTTATCTTAATTGTTATAACTGTTATTGGATTACTTACAAAGTAAAAGGAAAAAGTAACTTCCGAGAACGATCATTATGTAAATAAGCTGTCCATATGGACAGCTTATTATATTTTTTGCTTAGCGTGGGTTTTTTCTGAAATGCTGGCGATACCCCTATTAACTCTTCACGAGACAAGTAAACGGACCTTTATTTAATACTTAAATTATTATTCCGATTTTTACCA
>NZ_JAKUFQ010000164.1:0-7935 GCF_022663475.1 Bacillus cereus group sp. BfR-BA-01382 | reverse complement strand
ATTTTGAACGAGCCGCTTCCGCTTTTAGATTAAAATACTTGTTCTACTTCGATAACGCCTGGTACTTCTTCAAGTAACGCGCGCTCGATACCAGCTTTTAGTGTGATTGTAGAACTTGGGCAGCTTCCGCATGCACCCATAAGGCGTAGTTTTACGATACCTTCTTCAATGTCTACTAATTCAACGTCTCCGCCATCGCGAAGTAAGAATGGACGTAATTTATCTAATACTTCTAATACTTGTTCTTGCATATGTGGGTTTTCCATTTTTATCGACTCCTTTCATCAGTTTTATTATAATCAAGATAGAGGGGAAAATCTATTTTTTCTCTTCTTGTTTTATTGTCGAAATATTGTATCGTGTTTTTTCAGTATAGGGGTATGGGATAAGATTGTAAAATGATGTGCTTATGTAATAAGACATCTGAATATACTGTTGGAACAAGAAGTGGGGGAGAAGAAATGGTTAATGTTCAAGTGTATGGGACGAAAGTAATTTGTGCGAGCTGCGTCGGAATGCCATCTTCAACAGAAACGTTTGAATGGTTACAAGCGGCAATTGGTCGTAAATATGAAGGACAAGAAAATAAATTTAATTTCGAGTATATCGATTTCCAAGAAGAACAAGAAGATGCAGATAAAAAAGCATTCGCAGAGCGCGTAGTGGAAGAAGATTTATTTTATCCGGTCGTTCTTGTAAATGGAGAAATTGTTGGAGAAGGAAATCCTCGTTTGAAGGATGTTTACGAAGAAATCGAGAAATATTTATAAAACAAGAAGTCTTTGCGAATTTGCAAAGGCTTTTTTTATTGGAGGGATAGATATGAAAAATGGAGTGAAGCATGCGTTACCAACGGAAGTACAACAGTTAATGGAGCGGTACACAGTAGAATTAAAAGAAATTTTTTTAGATGAAAAAATAGTCGGGGTATATATTTACGGATCCATCGCACTAGGTGCATTTCATAAGGAAACGAGCGATGTTGATTTTGTTACAGTGATAAGTGATTCCGTGAATGAAGCTGAAAAACAGCAGCTTGTGGAACTACATAAGAAACTTAGTGATAATACGCTAGGTAAAAGAATGGACGGTATGTATATTCCGCTTGTTGATTTAGGGAAATACAATGATGAAATAAACGAGTATGTGTATTGTGCAGATGGTAAAGCTAATGTTGGTCATTGGGACATTAATGCGGTCACATGGTGGACGTTGAAAAATCAAGGCATTACAGTTACCGGAAAAGAAGCAGAAGATCTTCCGTTGCAAATACAATGGAATGATGTAGTAAATACGATGAAATATAACGTAGAACAGTACTGGAGTGAAAAGGCGAAACAACCATATTTATTCTTTGTAGAAGAGTGGGTAGAATCAGCTGTCGTTACGATGGGACGTATTTTATATACACTAGATTATAAAACAATCGTTTCAAAAGATAGAGGATTGCAATACTTGTTAGAAAGTTCAGCGGAAGAATGGGAGCTTTTATTAAAAGAAGTAGAGCGAATACGGCACAATCCAAAAGAAAAGCGAATGCTCTCAAGGTGGAGAAGGGCAGATATGACGAAGAGGTACTTACTGCATTTAATTGAGACGTGTAGAGAGAAATGGTAGTAGCTTTTTATTTTGCATAATTTCATTTGCAAAAATGTCCTATATAGTTGAGGTAGGACTTATAATAAGTCCTATTTTTTGAAAAATTAACAATAGATTAACGAAATGTGGAATTAAAGTTATGAAATAACAAATTGTAACCCCCTGTTTTTATTTAACAAATCTAAAAATTAAATCATCCCCTAAACACCTTACTTCCTTGCGAATAATGAGTTACTATTAATATATCTATATAATACATTTAGTATTGAACAAGACAGAAGGAGACATGTTATGGGATTTTTAGAAGTTGTAGGGAGTTTGTTATTTTTTGCATCACTTGTTTTATTAGTAATTTCATTAGTAAGTAAAATTAGAAAAAAACCAGCAAAAATATGGATAAAAAGAGCTATTATTTCATTTGTATTAGCAATGGTAGTATTAGGATTTAATGTCTCATTTTTAGGTGGAATAGCGGTAATATTTTTCTTTATGGGCTTATATGGTTTAGCTAAAATCATTCAACTATTGGTTAAAAAGAAAGATGGTAAAAAGAAATTTGCTATTCTTATGGTCATAGGATTTGTAGGATACTCTATTTTTGATAGTTCTTTTTTATTAAATGCAACTTACAATAAGCCTGCTGAAAAAGTTGCAAATGCAAAACAAGAAGAAAAGAAAGAAGAAAAGAAAGAAAAGGTTACATACAAGAAATATGGTATCGAAGAAATAAAATCGATGTTTACAGTCGGAATGACTAAAGAAGATTTTTCTAATAAAAAAGAAGAAGCAAGTCTTAATAATCGCTCCTTTGAAGATTACGAAGGATATTCTGTATACACTTTCAATTCCTCTGAAGGTAAAATAGCGGCTGTTGTTTTAAATAAGACTGCTGTTACAAAGATTGAAGTTTTTGATAATGAGGATTCTATTGCAAACTTTATTAAAGAGGAAGAAGTTAGAATTAAAGAAGAGCAAAGGATTATTAAAGAAAAAGAGCAGGAAGAGTTAAAGAAAAAACTTGAAGAATCATACAATAATAGTAAACAAAAACTAGAAGGATCTGGAGATTCTGTTACAAGTAAAATTAATTTGAATTCAGGTTTAGCATTCTTTGAGTTTACCAATCAAGGTTCAAGAAACTTCATCGTTCATCTAAAAGATTCTTCGGGTACAGCTACTCAATTATTAGTAAATACTATTGGGAGCTATAAAGGAACAGTCCAAACAACGGTTCCTTCATCTGGAGAGTACTATTTAGAAGTGAAATCAAGTGGAGGTTGGAGTAGCTCGGTAACCCAAAAGGCTTCTCCAAATACAGAAAAAGCACCAGGCACAGTTAGCGGTCATGGGGACGATGTGGTATTTATCGAAGTACCAAGTGGTAACCACATAATTAAACTTAAACATACGGGCTCAAGAAACTTTATTATTAAAGTGAATGATAAAAACTTGCTTGTTAACAAAATTGGAAGTTATGAGGGCTCAGCTTCTCAAGTATTCCAAGACACAGGAATGTATAGCTTTGGTGTTAAAGCTGACGGAGATTGGAGCATTACAATAGAATAAAAAAAGCGGTCATAGGGATATGACCGCTTTTTTTTATTTGAATGAGATTATAATCAATACAATTTATAGAAGTAATAAAGCATCGGAATTTCATTTGAAATTTCACCTTAAAAAAATCGTTTACTGTTATTTCATGTTGTTACATACCGTAAAAGTACTTTACAAGGAATGAGAATTCGACAGATAATATAAAAAAATATGTAGGCGGGGAAGCGGATGAGTAAATATAAATTACATATAGATAAAGAACAACTATGGAAAGGCTGCGTTTTAAATTCGATTGCCCATGCAATTAATGTAGCACATTGTCCAGATTTCTCACATGAAAGTTCATGGGATGGATTTAACTATAGTATGCAAAATACTCAAGGCGGACAAGGGACAATTACGTTTCATCCGAATTACACGATCGTATGTCTTCAAGATGTGAATAGCGAGAGAATTGATGAGTGGATTGATGCGAAAGATTATTTTGAAGGGGCACCTTCGGAAGTAATAGATACTGCGAAAGAAGAAGCACTTCAATACGTATTAGAAGAAGTAGAAGGCGAAACAGTTCCTTTTATTACAACTGCATTTTGGATTGAGGATAGCGGTGCGTATTCAATTGATTCATTTGAAGAGATGGAAGAGCACGGCGGATTCTTATTAGAAATTCCATTACTTGATACAGAATCAGCAATAGAAAGACTGGAAGAAGAGTATGAACTGACAGAGGAACAAATAGAGCTTTTACAACTCGTGTATAAGAAAAAAATCCAAAGTCCAAATGAGGAAATTAAGTTGTCTAAAGAAGAAATAGCAATGATTGGAACGGAAGATAGCGAAGGATTGGAAGTTAGTAAGGAGTCATTTGAAGAAATGAATATTACTTGGGAGTTGTAGGATAGGATATAAAATTGTGATAAAGCAAAATGTGAAATCATATTGCACTTTCTACTAGTTTTTTATATACATATCAACTTCATGAAAGAATACGAACTTTTTTTCCTCGGTATTCAGATGCACAGCGCAATGTAAATATTGCTGTAAATAGCGATTAGCTTGTTCGTACTGTTTTAATTTGGAGAAAGAAAAACAAGTAAGAAGCAGAAACGCTTTTTCTCGTAATATTGAAACGACAGCTAGTACCGGAGTAATGGAATGTATATTCATTTCCACTAGATTTTCATAAGACGCTCACGTTTGAAACCAGTCGAAAATAGTAGAAAGGTAATTCGGAATAGCGATAGTTTCATGTGAAACATTATGCAATAACTGGTTCTGTTTGATATGCATAGGCTCTATTCTCGTTTGTAGAATGCAATCGAATATTGAAATGTTTTCTTTTAATTGTAATTGGTCCGTAATAAGCTACGGGAGACCGATAGGGTGGACTCCTATATTTATATAGAAGTCATCTCCAAACTGGCTTTTTTGTATGTTAATGAGCTTATAAAATCCGTTTTCAGCTTTGAAAAATGTATGTCTTTTTTTCTTAAAGCCGAGTGGTTTTAAAGTGGCGTGTAAATTTGTAATGAAATCTTGATCCTTTTTAGAGCGAGACTTATTCCCCGTCATATTCATACGTAGTTAAGTTTTGTAAGAAACTTTCAAAGTTAGGTGCTAATTCAATAATTTCCTCAAACTCATTATCGATAAATATAACTGGAGGATTTTCAGCTACATTTCGATAGTCTAATGCAATCCATGTATGTCCATCACCAGATAAAAGTACGATATTATCAGGCATGTCCCATTCTCGAATTAAATAGCGACTCTCTAAAATACTAGATTCATTTTCATCAAAAGAAATACCATATAAACCAGATACATTAACGTGATCGTCTGCCCAAGAATTTGGCTTTGAAGTAGGGTGAGTATCAAGACGAAGAGTTCCCCCATTTTGTTCTTTTAGAAGGTTTATGTATGATTCTGGAAGCTTTACGTTCAGTACCTCTTCTGCTTTTTTGATTAGTTCGTCGTTAATGGGTGCTAGTTTTAAATAGTCATCTTCTGCCCAAATTGTACTCTTCATATTCGGTCACCTCAAATAATAGTTTTAAGAATCTTATGTCATATATTATAGTTAGTTTAGATAACGCGCAATAGAGGGAGGGACGGAGTATGGATGTGTATGAATACCTCGATCACGTAAATTCTAAAGAAGATTTATTAAAATTTCTTGTATACCTCCAAAAGGATTTTAAAGTGAACAAAGATGAATGGGAGAATGTAGAGATAGAGACTTATTTAGAGGCATTAAGTGCTTGGTTAGGTGATTATGAAGGCGTTTATATAAATCAAGGGGAGAAGCTTCCAGAAAATATTCCATGGAAGTTTATTGCCCAGGTGTTACTTGCGGCAGCTCATTATGAATAAAATTAGATTTTTAAAAGATAGAATGGAGAAGATATCATGATTAACCATAATAAAATTAAACAACTTTTAGCACATGTAGATCGTGCTGAGGATAATGAAATTGAGCTAGAGTATGAATCTGAACCTATGACGATAGAATTGTTTAATAGTGAAGAAATAGAAGAAGGGCAACTTGGTTATAGCTTTGATGAAGAAGGATGGATTGTAATCGGCATAGATTCATATCTTGGAGACCCGATTTTTGTAGATAGTAATGATGAGAATTGTCCAGTTTATACAGCTATGCACGGTGAGGGAGAATGGGAGCTGGAATGTATAGCGGAACGTATAGAAGATATTATTGAGAAAGTGAAGGGGAATGTGTGAGCAATAAAATAGTATTTCAACGTGATTAAGAGGGAGGAAATGTAGTGTATATTCACTAAAAAAGATGTATAAAAATGATTTTGATGCATCCTTTTTAGTGAATATATAAAATAATTAACTTGGTGTATTAAAGGTATGATACATGATTATTTTAATATATTTAAAAGTAAAATGAAATAAGAAACGGATAATTGTCGGAATATATTCGATTTCCGTTCATTTTTATAAAATATGTGTACTTTTTGTTAGATTCCTTTATTTTGTACATATACAATAAATGTATATAGAAATAAGAAAAGGATGATGTACGTGAAGGACACTGTTTTACAAGAAACAATTTCTCAGCAAGAATTACATAAAGTTGTTCAAAAGAATACAGCTTATTATGATTTTAAGTGGGGTAAAGTAGAAAATCCTGCGCAAGGGAATACATGGAATTGGGTAGCCTTTTTCTTCCCAACCTTTTGGTTAGCTTATCGCAAAATGTATAAGTTATTTATTATATTTGCGTTATTGGCTATACCTAGTATAGTTATACCCCCTTTTATAGATATTCCAGATGGGATTTATGTAACATTTAGTTTAGCTCTTCAATTAGGAATGATGATATTTACTGGATGGCAAGGAAACCGTTTATATTATAAGCATGCTGTTCGTGTTTTTCGTAAGGGAGAAGATGCGTCTGATCATGAGAAGGCGTATTTCTTACAATCAAAGGGCGGCGTTAGTGTAGCTGGTATGATTGGTTTACAGATTATAGTCGGGATTGTGTTTGGTTTAGTTGCGTTAGGGCTGTCCTTTTTACCAACTGAGCCGAATATTAAAAACGTTGTTCGTTCAAGTGATGAAGGGGTTACTTTAGAGATTATGACTGATAATCCAACTTGGAAGTTTGTGAAGAAAGAAAAAGAGTATGATGTAGTAGAGTTTACTGGTTATGATTATACAGAGAAGAAAAATGTGAAAATTAAATTTGCTGTTTATTTCGATGAAGATTATTTCGAGTGGCAAGAGGTATATGAAAATAATAAGAAGTTAAGTGAAGAAGAAGTAGAAGAATATCAAATTTATATTGAAGAAAATAATTGGGGTTTCTAGAGGGAACTCGTTCATTTTGAAAAGAAGAATCTTGTGAAGATTCTTCTTTTGTTTATTAGGGGAGAGAGAAATGATTTCAGCATTAATAGAAGCTCTAATAGGATCTATTAGTTTAAGTACGGGTTTACACACGAAAAAGATTGATGCTAACATACTTTACTTGCAGCAGTATGAGTGGTTTCGAATGATGTATGAAGACGAGAAGTATCGAAAGTTATTTATTACGAACTACAAAGTTCGCTCATATTTACAAAGTAAGCTGAGAGTTCGATTGCTGGTAAAAAATAAAAATGCACAACGAAGATTTTTAAAATTAGTAGAAGAGCAAATGGAAAAAAGGCATACGAATTGAAATTTTGTAAAATACAATAAAAAATGAGAATTTGAGGTAGGGTTGTCAATAACGTGAGACTATGGCACTATAAAGAAATGCTATACAAATTTTATTTATCGAGATGTAAACATCAATTTTGATTTTTACGTATAAATAATGAACGGAGGAAATGAATTTATGGCTACTTTACCAAATTGTCCAAAATGTAATTCAGAATATACGTATGAGGATGGCGTTCTTTTCGTATGTCCAGAATGTGCTCATGAGTGGGGCCAAGACGCAGAAGCTGAAAATAATGATGGTGCAAAAGTTGTAAAAGATGCGAACGGAAACGTTCTTCAAGATGGCGACGCTGTTACTGTTATTAAAGATTTAAAAGTAAAAGGAACTTCTTCAGTTGTGAAGATCGGTACGAAAGTAAAGAGTATCCGTCTAGTTGATGGCGATCACGATATCGATTGTAAAATCGACGGTTTCGGAGCTATGAAGTTAAAATCACAGTTCGTTAAGAAGGCGTAAGACAATAAAAAGAGGGGGCGAATAGCCTCCTCTTTTTATTATGTCACTTTTTGTCGGTAAATCGATATTTCGTGCAAAATCGTTGATATATT
>NZ_JAKUFQ010000163.1:0-8008 GCF_022663475.1 Bacillus cereus group sp. BfR-BA-01382 | reverse complement strand
TTCAAGATATGGTTCAAAAATTAAATGCTGATAAAAATGTAAAAGATGTAGAGTTTACGGTTAATGCAGGAATTTCTAATACATATAAGTACAATACAAAATTTAGTACAGTATTAGCAACAGCAACGCAATACAATTATAAAACTGAAAAATAAGGAAGAGGGCAGATATTATCTGTCCTTTTTCACATATTTGGTCAGATAAAAAAGGTTTAGTAAAATACTAAGCCTTTTTATTGTTTATATTCGGATTTTATATCTCCAGTTCTAACTTTGAATGAAGAAACAACGGTTCTCTCTGATGTTTGATTATTCGTTAAGTCGCCAGGAATGAAATTGCTTAATAAATCCCATTTTAAATTAGTTTCTAATTTAATCGTGATTTCATTACCATAGTCTTTTAGTGGAACGTTTATACTGTTTGTTAATCGTCTACCATCAATATACATACTCCAATCAGATTCTTTTAATCCAGAACGCTCTAAGGAATTTTTAACGTTTTGGTATAGTTCTTTGGAATGAATGTATTCACCTTTGAAATTTTCAGGCGTTCTTGTTTTTACACCACCTTGAGCTCCAACGACCCGTGAAACATAGGCGTTTGTAGATGAAATGGAATTTATTTTACTTAATATAGCAGACAAGTCAATAAAAGCTCCAATTGCAATGATGAATAACATGGCACATATCGCAATTTCAATCGTAGCAACACCTTTTTTATTTTCCAAAAAAGTCTTGATTTTCTTGTTTAATTTCATAGCAAATCCTCCTCGAAATTCAATATATTTTATTATATATAGTCAATGAGAAGAATATGAAACATACATGTTTTATCATCAGACTTTCTTATTATTTCAATTCGTGCATATTTTTAATGACTATCATCTATAATGCACTGTAAAAAACAAAAGAAAGGGGATGTAGTAATGAGAAAACATAAGAGACTGATAGATAAATTAATGGATATTCCAACTGATTTTTTGCTTACATATAATGGTGAATATGGGCATCTACTTATAAATCCTGTTAAGGCTGAAATTGTAGACAATATTGATAGAAATAAAATTGAAGAGAAGGTAAAAGATGCGTATTTAGAAGAAAATAAAGAATCTATATTAGAAGGGATTGAGCTTTCATATCAAGAGCAAAAAGATGAGGGAATTCCCAGGCAAATGTATTTAAAACAATGTTTAAAAGCGTATACAACAAAATGGTATGAATATGATGATGTGTATATATATAAGAAGAATACCTTATACAAAAAGATATTAGAGGGGTTATGTGAGGGGACCGCTTTTAAAATCCAAGATGATAGAAATGGATTACTTCTATTCTCGAATTCTTATTCTGCTCAACTACTATACAAAGGTAGTTATGTGGGCATGATAAAAATAAATGATGACGGAACAACACAAATTATAAATTAAAAGGAGCGTTACGTTTATCAGATGATGAGTCGTAACGCTCCTTGTGTTTGTTTTTGCGAGAATAAGAACCTTTTCCTTTTTTTGTACGGTGTTTCCCGTTCCCTCTGTTTACTTCATTTAAATGCTCATGGATATTGTCAATTTTAGATTTCCAATGTCCACCTTCAATTTTAATTGTCATTTTCTTCATATTTACCACCTCGTAATAATGTGTTTGTTCCATAATTTATTATAACATAAAATATGAAATTAGTAAAATATTATTTACTATAATAAGTTATTCTATATATGTAAAAACATTAAGAATATGAATAAAATTAATTTACATGTATATAATGATGTTATCGTGCGTGATGGCGAGTTATCCGAGGGAAAGGTTAGCTGTATAATCAATAAAAGAAGATACTTTTAAAGTGTCTTCTTTTTTATTGTGGTGGGGACTTGATGTATTAGGGGTAGGAAAGAATGGTAAGGTTTCTGAAAGAAAAGGAAGATTTTATTCTGTAACATAGTAAAGGTCGAGAAAATAAATCTCGACTTTTTTTATATTTATGGAGGGAAATATCTATAATATATGGATTATAACAAAACAGGTATTTGATAAATTTATTTAATAGGGAGCGATTTTATTATGGAAAAGTATTATGTAACAATGACAGACACATATTTAGGTGGTTGGGGAGATTCAGAAGGAAAAATTAATAAGGTGATTTTTGAATGTGATTCTTATGAAGAAGCTGAGGTTGTAGCTGATAATGCTAAGAATCGTGATGAAATGAAGTATGTAAACATTGTATCAAATAAACCATCATATAAAGAATCTAAATACTTTGTTCAGGTAAAAACAAAAGAAACACCTGGTGTATTACGTTCGTGGTATAAACCAGGATTTTTTGCAGAACAAGTTGCTTAATTAAGTTAATCTAAATTCAGGTATTCATTTAATTAAAAAAGAGGAGTGTTTTATATGATGATTAATGCGATTAATTCATTATTAAGAAAAAAAGGTACGATGATTTGTAATAACGGTGTAATGGAATTTTGTTCAGCGGAAAAGCAAGCTTACTTAGAGAATGAAGAAGTAATTGCATCTGCAATAAAGAATTTCATCGAGAATTTTAATATTGATTTTTTAAATGAAGTGAATGTATATGAAGGTAGATTTTTTGCTATTCAAGTGCATCAACAAGTGTTAGGTGCTGTTACATATAAGAAGCAAAAAATAGAGAGAAATAGCATTCGTGTAGATGGCATGATTAATGTAAAAGGTATACAACAATCATTTACTCTATTTTACAATGTAAGTAGATTGTCAGATGATTACACAAGAATTAAAACAGTCGGTTTACAGAATAGAAAAATTGAAGGAAGAAATCTTAAGCAATTACTAAAAGAGCAGAAATTAGTAATTAAAGCTTTGAATAAAGAAACAAGAAAAGCTTCAAATATTTAAAACGGAAACTCGCTTATTATAAGCGAGTTTTTTGTATTATTAATTATGAAATTATGGAGTTGAATTCTTAAACAAACTAAATTATATAAACATTATTTTCTGATAAGGAACTTAGTATTATATAAAAAATGATTGAACAGGAGGTAGTGAAAATGAAGAAAATAGAATTGATTGAGATGCTACAGAATGATAATAGACCCATGGATGCAGAGGTTGAAGTATACCTTGACTGTATGAATAATGATACAGGAATATGGGCGAGAATTACTGGATTGACGTATGACAAAAAACTAAAATCTTTGCATTTTACAGGTGAATATGAAGAATAAATGCTTAAAACACAAGGTTACTTTAAATAACTTTGTGTTTTTTATAACTTAATAGTAGCTATACTTGTATCGTGAGTCTCTCCATGGGATATCAAATGAATTCAGTTAATGTAAAAAACATCCTTATTATTTATTCCACTATTATATGTACATATCTTATAATCATCTTTTCTATAATCCCTCCTCATTTCATTATTGTCATAGCACTTATTTATTATTAAAGGAAATTAAACCTTTATTCATAGCTCGAACCTATTAAGCTCAAAAAATATCAACTATTGATTATATTTTTTGTTTTATATGTATAGAATATAGCATCTAAAAAAGATAAATAAAACATTGAATATATTTAATGAAAAAGAGGAGCGATTTTAAAATGAAATTACGAGACTATGACGAATCACAATACGAGGAAGTAATTACGAAAGAGAAAATTAGAAGGACGAAACCTCATAAATCTGAAGCAGAACAAGTGAAGGGTCGAAAATTAAATAAACGTAGAAAAGTTGCTAAGACTGAATAGAGAGCTTGATTATATATCAAGCTTTTTTATTTTGCAGATAAGTGTAAGTGTTTATAGAATAATATATTTGTTTATAAGGTTCATATAATATATTAAATAATTTAATAGAAAGAGGTGTTTTATACTATGAATGAACAATTATTGACAAAAGAAGAATTCGCATTGAAAATCACTGATAAATCTAATATTAATGGAATTCATCGTTTAGGGAATACGTTGGTTATAGGCTCTAAAAACACAGGGAAAACCACGGAAATGCTACCATTAATGGCACAACAAGATATTAACAATAAAGAGTGTGGTGCTACTTTTATTGTGGGAAGGAAAGACATTTCTTGTATGTTGTACGGCATGGCCAAGAAAGCAAAGAGAAAAGTTGTATTCTTAAAACCGAGTATAGATGAAAAGGCAAGAAAAATTCTTGAATTTAAAAATTATGAATATAACCGAGTAAAGGAAGAGGTTATTGATTATGAAGAGGTCATTAGTAAAAAGATGATAGTTATTATTGATATGGAATACGTAGTGAATGGGGATGATGGTATTAGGGCTACTGCAATGCTATTATCTCAATTGCAACTAAGTATGCAAGTGAATGAAGATGCCAAAGTATCGCCTCACTTTGTCTATATTGATGACTCTCAATACTATCTTCCATTTGTGGAATTATTACTCTCTTGTGGAGATGATTATTGTATTGGAAGTACACTCTTTATGCAAAGTAAAAAGCAAATGATTGATGAGCGGGGCGATTATGAGGCTATATTAGAGCCTAATATTAATAATTTTGTGTTTATGAACTCTCTCATTTATGAGGATTCTATTTATTACCAAAAGCAACAAGTCTATTACAGTTATAAAGAATTTGTAGGAAGAGGACGCAATGAGATTATTTGTGAAACCAAAAATGAAAAAGGGGAACGTTCTGTTGTCTTAGGTATTTTGAATCTTGTAGAAGACGCAGAAGATTGTATGCGGATAGGATTGAATCATAAAAAGAAAATGATGAAAAAGATGCCTAAAATAGAAAGGGAACAGGGAGCAGAAAAAATAGTACAGTTACAGGAAAAACAAAAGCCTATTCAAAAATCTATTGAAGCGATACATCAAAGGAAGAGCAAAAAGAAACAGTTTTTACAAACTGATTTTGAATCAGATGAGGAGTATTAACCCTAATTTCATTGACTATAATCAAGCTTGTTTTCTGAAAAAAATTTGGTTAGACTATAGGTAGAGAATGAATCGACAGGGGAGAGATATGAATGAGTTTGAAAAGAAAAAGCGAATCGTTAAATGATTTAAAATCAGTTATTATGTTTTTTATAAAAGATGTAAAAACGGACTTATTCATCACAACAAAGGGTAAGAAGTTATATCGTGCAAACGCCTATGAGTGTAAATCTGAAGGTTTATTATGCCAAGTGGGGGATATAGACGGTGGTAAAACCGTTCTCGTAGAATATCCAGATATTAAGAGGATAGAAGATAAAATTGAGGGAATAGTGTATTATGAAGTAAATGAATAAATAAAAAAAGACAGAATGTATCTGTCTTTTTTTATTTATTAAATTTGTTTTGAAACTTTTCAACTTCCTCTTTTAAAGTAATGACTTGTGTAAAGTCCGTGAGGTCAAGCTTCAAAATGAATGAAGCAAGATTTTCTATTTGTGATAAAGGAATCTTCATATTATCAACACGAATCATAGATTCTTTTGAAAGCCCTGCCATTTCTAAAACCTTTTGAGGATTAAGTGAAAAGAATTCACAAAGTTGTTCTAAGACTGCGATAGAAGGGTTTTTTCTATCTCCATTCTCCAAACGATGTAAATATGATGCACTTACTCCGATTGCTTTCGCTACTTTTTCTAAAGATAATTTTTTCTTGTTTCTTTCTGATTTCAAAAACGCTCCTAATTCATTCTCCATTGTTTCTGCTGTTTTAAATTTTAGTACCGTTGTCATTGTTTGTTCCTCCCCTATATATGCCATAACGACTGTATATCTCCATGATGTAAAAATAGTCCATTGTAAAAAAACTTTTAAATTTTATACCCATTAAGTATTCCTATTGTATGTTGTTTGTATATTATATTTATTAAATGTAATCACGATAACAAAATATGTGCATAAAATAAAATCATATGAACATATCATTTTATTTTATATAAAAAAGCAACCCATCCTGACAATAGGTTACTCAATTTTTTTTATCTCACGAAATAAAACTGTTTCGTTTCTCATTACGTGTGGTAAATCCTTGTGATAGTGCCCGAAATACCAATGAGAAAAATTTAAATTTTTATATATAGATTCTAAGTATTTATTTAAGCAATCTGGTTTTGGACGGAATCCATATAGTCTACATAGCATTTCTAATGTTTCTGTACGACAAGTGTGTGTAAGCACATAGTCAACACTATAGTTGTATTTTTCTAAATTAGAAATCCCTTCATCCATTTCTTTATAAGAGGGAAGTTCTTCCTCCCACCAATCAATTCCATTCATTCTTCTGTATTTATCTGTTGATGATGCACCACCGAAAGTAAAAAACTTCTTGTTGTTTATAGTAAAAACTTGCCCACGCATGAGGTGAATAATATTGTCGCTTAAGAAGTGAACTTTCCCACCGTTCCATGTTTTTTCCTCATACTTATTTAATAACGTGAAATTTTCATGATTGCCATCTATAAATAAAGTTGTAAATGGTTTTGCAACCAACTGTTGAAATAAATCTTTTTCCTTTTCTGAGTTATTCCATGGGAATCCAAAATCCCCTACAACGACAATATAATCATTTGTTGTTAAGTAGTCTATATCTAATATCCTTTGTATATCTAAAACACCATGTATATCTCCAGTTATTTGAATTGTTGACATTTTAATCTCCTCCATGATATTATCATAAAGTCTTTATAAACTATAGTCAATAAAATTCATAGAAAAGGATGAGTGATTATGACTTCTTTAATTGGTTGGTTAACACCTAATGCTACATTAGTTCCATGTGAATATGGAGGTCATCAGTATTTTGCAAGAGAGGTTTTAGATGAGCAACACTGGAAAGAAGATAAGTATAAAAAGATGGGTGAATTAAGAGAGTTTCATATGCCTGACGATGAATACTTGAAACGATTCAAGAACTATATTCCTATTTCGAGAGGTTTCGTAGGATTTCTTATTGATGAGAAACATACTTATCAAATTACACAAGCTCAAATCAAATGGTTCAAAGAGAATTATGACGATTTGGATGAAAGACAAAAAGAAGATGTTGACATTCTTTTCGAAGATAAGGAGCTGTGGCCGTCATGGAACTAAAAAAAATTAAGAGATTAAAAAATATAATCTATACCTTATTTGCGGTCATTGCAATTTTTTCATTCTATAAAATTCATGCGATGAACAAATCAATTGAAAAAGCAAATCATCCTACGGGTAGTGAGTTTACGGTTGTGCATAAAGACATTACAAAAGATGATGCAAATTATGCGGTGCTTGTTGATGAATTTTTAACACCAGAGAATTTGAAATCTGTTGCAGAGGATATCGTTAAAGATGAAAATAAGGATAAAAAAATTATCATTAGAATGTATTCAGATAAAGATTTAATTAAAAAAGAGAAAGTTACTGCAACAGTAACATATACAAAAAAAGATGGTTATCAGATTACTGATTATGATGAAGGTGAAGATAAGTGAAATGCAGGATTTGTAATGTAGATGAATCTGAATACCTATCGGAACTGTGTAAGCAATGTAGTTATTTATTGCGTATGGGATATACGGAGGAAGAAGTGAAAAAAGTTAGAGATGGTACATACAAGGTGATGGACTATGATTATTTTGTATCGTATTCATATACAAATGGTTGTTTTCGTGGCATTGATAATGACCACATTAATATATTTGAACACCCATCTGAAAAGGGTATGTTATGGATAAAAGAAGTTCAAACGAGAATTAAAAATAAGTATAAGTATGATGAAGTAAAGATTATTAACTTTCAAAGATTTGTAGATTACAAATAGGAGTGAATAAATTATGGATGCAATTATACAAGAAAAATCATTGAACATGATTGAGTTTATTGAATATCAAGCAGAAATACAACGAAAATACATCCAGAAAGAAATTAGTGCTGAAGATGCTATGGATTTGACTGGTAAGATGTTTACTCGTTTGCATTTAAATTTGAAAGAGATTAACTCTCGAAAAAATTAAGTCTTAGATATGGAGGGAATTATTATGTTTAAAAAGATTCATGAATATGAAGGTGGA
>NZ_JAKUFQ010000162.1:0-8077 GCF_022663475.1 Bacillus cereus group sp. BfR-BA-01382 | reverse complement strand
TGAATTAAAAAAAGATAACTATTCTATGTTTATTAGGAACATTTCCATGAAAAGGACTATCTTTGTAATTATTAGTGATATTATTTTTTTAGTTGCTTTCATTGTTATATGGATGCTAGCATTAAAATATTTAAATGATTTTAGTGCTATAGGATTATTAAGTATATTTATTATGACAGTAATTTTAGTAACAAATGGTCACATTTTTTATTTAAAAAGAGTTAATAAATTACATCCAGAAATTTTAGCGTGTTCAAACCACTAAGTTAGGTGAAAGAAGTGTATAGTGAATAGACATGTCTAAGAGAGATCCATTATTATAGGGACTGAAAATTATTATATAGATAAGAAATAAAACCTAAAGAGTATTTGTAGGTTTTATTTCTTATTAGTTAACCACACTAACTACTAATATTTTAAGGGATATATTAGTAGTTCAGTTTAATATAAATTTTTTAGAATTTATATTAAATCACTTTTTTCTTTTAAAGAGACTAGTTACCGCATTTATTGTTTTTTTGTACCAAGGTATTTTGCTGTTTGATGAGTCGTAATAATTTTTTTTATTTTTTAAATGAATTTTCTGTGAAGAAGTATTCTCTTTTAATGTGGATTTTTCTTGTTCATCTTTTGTTTCAATCGTTGTAGCAGCTACTTGTTGAAGCGAATTTGCTTCTGTTTTTTTATCCGAAATAGGAGCTGCTTTTGGGATGTTTAACAACTTTACTTCTTTTAATAATTGAAGAATTTTATCTTTTGCTAGAGGCTTTTGAAGCAATATATAAATTTCTTTCCCAAATCGATAGCTTTTTTTAATAGTTATATCTTCTGAACATATAAAGCAATTAAATGCAATAATATCATTTTGAATATGATAGGGGGAGTATACGGATATATTAGGTGCTGAAGTTATTTTTATTAATTCTTCCTGAATCGATTGTCTAATAATACTTTTTGAATTAGCTGTAAGATACTTATTTGAATCCAATAAGTATCCATAGTAATAAAATTGTTTACTCTTACGAGAATTTTTTCCCATTTGACATAAATACAAAGATTCTTTATTTTTTTGATTCATAATTACTGTATTGAATTTGAAAGTTCTATTTGTATTAAAGAAAGAGGGTTTAAAGGTTGATTTTGTGCCTGCTTTCTTTTTTAAGAAACATTTTTGTATGTATCCAGTATTATTCATTATGAATAATGAGTCTCCGTCGTATAAATACTCCAATTCATCCGGAACACGTTGATACTTTGTATATTTAGTGAAGTTTTCAAGTTTTAGTCTTTGAATATGAAAAATCCAAAGAATTGGATATCCCGCTATATTATAATCTCTTGTTCTTTCTTTTAATTCTTTTCTACCTATCTTGGAAGCCTGAAATTCAACTATGAATGTTTGATTATTTTCATGTATAACCATGTCAGCTTTTCTTTCAGGTATCAGAATTTTCTCGATTTCAACTACAAGTTCTGGCCGATTTCTTCTCAAATAATTCATGAAATTCATCTTCATATTTACATGCTCTTCCGACTCAGGCTCTGAATTAAATGGACATTGGCTTAATGATTTATGAGCGAAATGTGCAATCTTCTTATCTCCTTTTTTTAGTGTTACTGCAGATTTACAGTGTGGACATTTATAGTTATTTCCATCATTTTTTTCAGCTTCCCAGGCGAATACATCTATATCATCTTGATTCATAGCTCTTTGCATGATTACACCTCTTTAAAACAAAATTGATAAGAATATTTTACCATCTGTATGTTCTTGTTGATCTTTTAAAAATAAAAATATTTGTTATTCTTGTCTCTACATGAAGAGAATCTTGTGAATGCAGATTCAAATTGAAAAGATGAATTAGAAATTTGGAATTGATAGGTATGGAGTAGCATCTACTTAAAATGCAAAATAAAGCTTAAAAATAGCACAAGTTATCTTTAAAAATGACATGTTGAGGATTTTGCTAGGTTAGAATCTTTAGGTACTCACATCATGTGCACAATACTTGAATATTAGTTTTACGTATTGCTATGCTACAAGAAATTCTAAATCATAGTACGCCATAAATTAAATAAGGAAGAAAAAGATAATATACTTAATCCATTACGTATCTAATTTAGGGAAGTGTAAAATGTTCAGCAAACAACAAAAAATAACACCTAAAGTAATTGTTGGTGTTATTTTTTGTTGAACATCAAGGATAAAATCATTATTTTTACAATATCTAAATATGAAACTCCGTAATCTCTAAACGATTTATCCTATCATTTCTCGTTCCACCATTTTTTTATTTCTTTAATAAGAGGAAAATCTTCAGCTTGTTCTGTAGACATTTTATTTGCAAGTAATTCCCCAATTTTAAGCTTATTTTTTTCTGTAATTCCATGTACTTTATCAAACGTTCCATGATCTAAATTTTCTATGTTTCTATTTAAAACTTCCGCTAAAATATTTTTAGGATACATATTTTCTAATGTTCTATACCCTTTAAGCATCACGAATTCTACATTATTTTCAGCGCAGTCAACTTCATAACTTAATTTTACTTTTCTTATATTTCCACCTTGTTCTTCAGGTTGTTGTAAATCACTATCCAAAATAACCATACTTTTTTCATGCAATTTTTTTAAATCTTTTGCAGCAATCTTAAAGATATTTTCACCACCAAGAGGAATAATTAATATCCCTTCTCTTTCTATATTTAAACCAACCTTATCTAATAGTATGGTTAAAACTGTAACTTCAGTTTGTCCCTCAACAAACACTACACCTCTTGCAGCAAGGGCTAGAGGTAAATAAGCACCTAAAGTATTAAAAACTACCTCCTTATCAGCAATATCAATATCCTGACAAATAGTTTGATTACCATCATGATTCATTAAATATAATTTTTCTTTATCCTTTAAGGACTTTAATATAAAAGGAGAATGTGTTGCTAACATCCATTGTATTTGGAATTCACTAGAAAGCTTTCTAATTAACTTAATAAATCTCTGTTGCAGCATTGGATGTAAACCTATTTCAGGCTCATCAATGAATACAATATTCATTGATGCAAAATCGTTTAGCACCTTTGCAACAAGAAATATAGTATTATAAATTCCATCACCACTTCGGGATAATGGTTGTTCTTTTACACTTCCGTTTTGGTTCCAAGTTAAGAATATATCCTCAGATTTTTCATCACCTTGTGTAATATTTATATCAATCCTTACTAAATCAGGGAGTAAAACCCTGAAATATTTCATAAAATCATCGTATTTCCCCACAGTTTTCCCTTTTTCTGAGCAAATTTCTTTAAAAAAGGTTACTAATTGTGATTTTCGATCTTCTTCTTCGATTAAAGTTTGCTTATTACTTCTTGTAACACCTGGAACATATAAACAATTCATTCTTTTCACGGATCTCTCTAGTTCAGTTACAGAATTCATTGTTCGAAATAAGAAATCTGATAGTTCACGAAGATCTTCATATCCAAAGAAGTTCTCAACAGATTCATCCCAAAGTTCAAAATCAACTCTATCATCGTAAGAGCTAATGAAGAGTGGTCCCCTATTTAGTGGCATTTTCAATGAAATTACAGCATTTGAAAAAAATTCTGTAACCTTATTTTCTTCAATATTGATCCCTTTTTTTCCTAAGTTTTCTAAACGTTTTTTTAAAGCTTCATTTTGATTCATAAATCCCCGTATCTTTTCTAGATCTTCTTTCTTACATTTAAAATCAACCCTAATAAATTGTTTAGTGTTTTCTGAAACAAAACCTTTACGATGAGAACTTCCAATCATTAATTCCGTAAAATGCCTACCTCCTTCTATAACACCATTTAAACCAATAAATGATGCTAATAAAGCTGAAGTTTTACCTGTATCGTTAATTCCTGACAGAACATTAATATCGCTAATATCTAGCTTTAACGGCGGATTACCTCCAATAGATCTATAATTACTAATTTCAATACTATCTATATACATATTTACCTCCAAAAAAACTCCTTAAATTTCTAGTATAAATCAAATGAAAGATAATGAAACATAAAATTATGATAACATAAATTAACAATATTATACTTATAAAGTGATCCTTGTTTTTTATCAGATGCATGTCGTGATAATACAGAAACATCAAAAAATTGTGGAAGAAATAAATGAAGATAAAAAAGAAAAAAACATTATATATAAGCAATATATAAATAGATCCCAACGCATCATACCTCTGTTAATCAGCCACTATATTCTTCTACACGATCACATTGGTTGTTTTTGGTTATATAGAATTTATATAATAAATCTTAAATTTAGGGAAGTAGGCGATTTACGTAACTCACCCTAATATCCCAAAAGTTGATTCATAGCTAAAATAGATAAAAAATGTTTGCTTAATTTTTACATAAATGATTTTTTGTAATATATGTAA
This sequence comes from Bacillus cereus group sp. BfR-BA-01382, assembly GCF_022663475.1. Lineage (NCBI taxonomy): Bacteria > Bacillati > Bacillota > Bacilli > Caryophanales > Bacillaceae > Bacillus > Bacillus cereus group sp. BfR-BA-01382. The sequence goes on along the minus strand of NZ_JAKUFQ010000162.1, from coordinate 3,657 downwards.
AAAAAGATGAGTTTACCTACATATATCCATGAATTATATTTAGTTATAATATGAAATTTATTTTCTTATAGTTAATAAATCTTAAATATAAATATATATATTTATATTTAAGAATGCTATATTCTTCTCTGTTTACTTATATTTATATTTTCACTAATTTAATTATGATGTAGATGTTAATTTAAAGTTATTTATACGAAATAACTAAATAGAATTTTTAGGAAGAAACAGTGGTATATCGTCTTGTTTTGTTAATTCACACAATTTTCAAAATCAAAATATATAGATGTGAATGTCTATTATATAAGATACTTGTCAAAGCATTCCCCCTGTAGTTTCTATGATGAATCTGTTAAAATGGTTTGTTTGTCCCGTATATTTACTTGAAACTAAAAAGAACTTGTAGTGATTCCTACAAGTTCTTTTTAATTTTCAGCTTAAGCAAACCTACAATAGATTTTAATCATTTTTTGCAGCTTTCATTATTTTATCTTCTTTCATTGTATAATTATATTGGTTAGTATAATTTTATTTTAGCAAAGGGAGAGAGACATTGATAAGATTTGTAATGATAGACATAAAGCTGAATAAGTTCGATTTTAACGAATATACAGATGAATTAATGCATAAAGTTAAACAAAATTTAAATTCAACAAAATTATCATTTTATGATACTGAAGATACTAAGCGAAGTTGTTATCTAATTTTATCTACGAAAGAATACTTTATTGACTTTATTTTTGTTCCTGCGGATGGAAGTTTCCAACTGAAAATTGATATTCGTGCAAAAGAAAATGAAAACGCTGATCAAGAGTTACATAATTTAAAAATAATGATAAAAGATCTTATAGTAGAAGATTGGGAACAGTGTATCTGGCTTACAGATCATCAATCAGAAGAATTTGCTGAAGATTTATACAAAAATGTTCACTTAGTTGAGAATAGTTTACGACGTCTGATAAATACTGTTTTATCGCACTATTTAGGAGGAGATTGGTGGAAGCTCATGCCAACTCACTTAACTAATAAATATTCATCAAGAATTCGTGGTTATCAAGACCGCGCACCCAGTTTTAAAAATGTCTATGCAAATTTGTTATCAATCGATACAGATGATTTAGTCAGTATTTTGGAATATAAAACTTATAGAATGAAAAATCAATCAATGTTTAGTACATCAAATCCTTTTATACCTGATACAGAAGAGAGTATCAAACTAAGGAAAGATCGTAGGAAATTTGAGCATATCTTGAGTGATATTATAAATAATAAAAAATCAATTGAATCTCATCAAAAAGCACTAACTGATTTATTAAAGGAACAAATGGAAATAGATATAGATTTTTGGGAAAAGTATTTTTCTCAATGGTTTTCTTGTTCACTAAGACAATTTAGTGGAAAGTGGAGCCATTTTAGTACTGATAGAAATCATGTAGCACATAATAAACTAATTGATGTCAAGTTATATCAAAAATATAAGAAAAGTATGGTGGACTTATTGGCGATAATAACTGAAGCTGAGGAGAAGTTTGAGGAATATTTAAAAGAAGCATCTACTCAATTCCTAGAATATATAAAGCAGACCGAAATTGAAGAGTCTTATCAAGCCAAGCGTCAAGAGAAGGAGTCCATCGCCGAACAGGCAGGAATAGAGATTATTGGTACAGATCAAATTATCAGCTTATTTCAAGAGCATATTACTGAAACTTTTGAAAGCATTAAGGATGAAATTTACTATAGAACTGACATTGAAGTAACTTATGACGAGCCTCTTTTGACTGAGTTTGAAAAGATATTAGAGATTAAGCATAATATTCTCAAAAGAAGTATACATGTGGATGTAGAACCAGATATAGATGAAACTGATGGTTGCACTAGTACAGTAGATTTTTTAGTCTATTATAATGAAGATTTACAAGGAAGTTTTAAAATTGACTATATTAATGGTGAAGCTGAATATGATGAGGATCAAGGGAATTTTATGCCTAAGACAGAAAATGAACTTAATATATCATCTTTAACAGAAGTAGACGGTTTAATCTATAGATTATTAGAAGACGAAATGCCTGAAGTTTCTGAGGACCATTTTGCTTCTTTTGTTTGTGAAGAATGTAGAGAATTGACTGTTAACTTGTCAGAAGAAAATAATTATGAATTAGGTATATGTATTAATTGTGGTCATAAAAATGCAGTAGGAGAATGCCCGAAATGTCATACTATACTTGATACAAAAGAAGCTTCACTATGTAAAGCTTGTATAGATGATATTCATGAAAATGAGTGACTTTCTACTATATGTTTTTAAAAGGTAAAGCTGAATTTTAAATCAATATTGAAAAGGAGTGTAGATTATATCCACACTCCTCTCTATATTTGTTAGTTCATTGTTACTTTTAGGGGCAGCACCACACATCTAGCAACTTAAGCATCTCGACTGAACTCCTATAAATCCCTATATATCTTAATTTCACGATTAATATATCCTATTTCCAACAATGCTTTCATAGAAATATAATGATAATGCTACTAACAGCAAAAAATTTTATTAACAAATGGAGTTGATCAATTGTTTTATAAAGTATTAAATATGTATAGCGTCATTAATTACGATAAAGATTTATACGAGCAGGTCCAAAAAAATATCGAAGAATCCAGAGGTTATGTTTGTTATATTAATTCCAAAAAGAACACTGGAAAAACAAATTCCAGGTATGAAAAGTATCTGCACCATAAGCAAGCGTTATATACAATTCATAAACCACATAATCCAACTAAACAAAAAGACAATTTCAATTATCACTATGAAGCTATTGTACCTCCTGATATTGATATGAAAAAAATTAATGAATTATATAAAGAATTTGGTGTTCAAGAAGATTACATAAATGAATACAAAATAATTAATGAAGAAAAGGATGGTTCTTATGTAGCAATACATACAACTACTCCAATTGAATGTCTTACACTTGAGAACTTAATTGAAATTGATAAAAAAATAGAAAAGACAAATCGTTTTAATTTAAGCAAAAATTTCGTTATGCACAATCATAAAAGATATATGCTTTTACCCTTTTTAATAAAAAACGAAGGTAAATTCACTGAAGCTTATGCAATTGCAAACATCTATGATATAGGTATAATTACTTTACAAATCACTATGACTTTTGAGCACAATAAAGTTATATCTACACCTGAGATTACACCAAGGAATATGAAAATACCCGAAGTTCATTTATATAAATCTAAAGAAAATTACAAATCAGATGATTTTTGGGAAAAAGATATTGTAAGTAATATCGACACAGATGAAATTATGGAGCATTATATCAAACAATTATCTAAACTAAGTAATATCACTCTAGAAGATGATCGTTTAAATCGTAGAATCAATTGGGTTTTCGGAGACTTTGATAAGAATAAACGTAGTGAAATTCAAGCCTTTATAGACAAGAATAAAGGTTTGTATACTAGTTACTTATTTAACGGAACAAAAGAGCATAGTAATAGATATTTCTTAAGTGAAGTAGAAGAAATATTAAAAGGATCCGAAGTTTATAAAAATAAACAGTGTATATATATGTGCAGTCCTACATTCTCTATCCTCACTTTCGGTTCATCTCTCTTTTATGAGAAGGCAAAAGAAATTTTAGAAAATCA
>NZ_JAKUFQ010000161.1:0-8119 GCF_022663475.1 Bacillus cereus group sp. BfR-BA-01382 | reverse complement strand
ATCGAAATACCTAACTGCTCTGCTTCCCTTCCTACTTCTGTTTCATGAATTTCTTTTTCTAATGTAATTTGTTCTTTTCCTTCCGTTTCAATACCTAGTTCCTCTGCTTTTTCTTCTGTATGCACTGCATGTATCTTACCATTGTTCAATTGTTCTTTACTGCGCTGCGTGTAATCTGTCTTTCCTTTTTGTGTTTCAGAAGGAGAGGCACCCCCTAATATGCTTAAACTCATTACTCCAATAGTGAATACCGTCATCATTTTCTTTTTCAAAATTAATTCCTCCCTCTTACACTTTCTTTTTCAGCATTCCCATAATTTTTTTAATACTATACATACATCTCATCGCTGCTTGAGATAACATTATGATTGATAAAATCCACTCACATACACCTAGTCTCTTCTTCATGTAACGAACGTTCTTTATGCCATACATAATATAAATAGTTTCTTAACTTTCCCTTAAAAAAAAGACGACCTTGTAAAAACAAGATCGTCTTCTTACTTATATTTTTTGATTTTTAGGAAAAATCACTTCAAAACAAGTGCCATTTCCCCATCTGCTCTCTACTGATATTTTTCCATAATGCTTTTCTACAATCCAATTTGCGATTGAAAGACCTAATCCAGCTCCTTCTGACGTACTTCTTGCTTTATCCCCTTGATAAAAACGATCAAATAATTTCGGAATATCTTCTTCTTTCACTCCTATCCCGTCATCCTTCACCTGTATACGAATTGAACTACTCGTTTGCGTACAATCTATTTGAATATGCCCACCTTCGTTTGTATACTTCATCGCATTATCTAACAGTATGACCATCATTTGATGAATCCGCTCTCTATCCCCCATAAAAGATACACCACGTTCTACTTTTAGTATCATTTCTTTTTCCTGATAAGAAGCAATCTCTTTATATGGAGCTACTATTTCTTCTAACAATTTATCAAGTTCAAATGTTTTCTTATCCATCTCAATTTGATTAGAATCAGAACGTGCTAGCAATAATAAATTACTAACGAGTTTCGATAACCGCCTACATTCTTTTGAAATTGTAGAAATATCCATCGCTTTTTCTTCTATCGTAGCGGATGGTGATTGGAATAACACATCCGTTTTTGATTGAATAACTGCAAGCGGTGTCCTTAGTTCATGTGATGCATCAGAAACGAATTGCTGCTGTTTCTCCCATGAATTTTGAATAGGTACAAGTGCTCTGCCAGCTAGGAAAAAGCCGATACCTATCGCACAGAGGCTTCCTATGCTACAACCTATAACGAGGATTAAAAATAAAGTATTTAACATTCTTTCTTCCGCTGTTATATCTCGCACGATTTGAACTATTTCTCCATCTTTTTGAAGCGAAAATGCTCTAAAATATCGTCCTTGTACTTCAATATCTTGTAACTCCCCTAATTTTTTTGGAGAAAACTTTTCCAAATTCTCTTCAAAAATAGAACGGAATTTACGGTTATCGCCCTCTATTTTCACTATTTTCCCATTCCAAGTTATTCTAGTTACTCGCGGATCTCCAATCTGGATATTCTCTATGCGTTTTCTTGGTGGTATTTTAACATCTAATTTTTCTCTATACTGAGCCATCATTTTTATAGATTGATCCACTTCATTATAAATACGCTTATATGTGTATGAATAAATAATACTGCCTAATATACCTATTAATAGGATAAATACTAATGAATTCACTATAGTCAAACGAATGCGTGTCTTTTGAAACATACTTCCTTTTTTCATTGTTCTTTTAATATATATCCAATACCTCGAACGGTTTGAATATCTTTCTGATAACCGAATGGCTCTAATTTTTTACGTAAATGATGCACATACACTTCTACAATTGCTACTGTCGTATCTGAATCAAATCCCCAAACACGATCAAAAATTTGTTCACGCATTAAAATCTTCCCGCTATTTTGAATGAGATACTCTAGTAGCTCATATTGTTTCAATGTCAACTTAATACCTTGTCCATCTACTTGAACGTCTTTATCTTTTCCGAACAATTCAATCCCTTTATAGCGAATCGTTTGCTGCGTTGTTAAACTACCACTTCTGCGTAGTAAAGCGCGAATTCTCGCTTTTAATTCAGGGGCCTGAAATGGCTTAACGATATAGTCATCTCCACCAAAGTCCAATCCCTTCACCCGATCTTCTAAAGAATCTCTCGCTGTCAAAAACAGGACTGGTGTTTCAATCTTTTCATCACGTATTTTTTGAATCACTTCAAATCCGTCCATCCCTGGCATCATCACATCCAACAAAATTGCATCATATATATTTTGAAGCGCTAAAAACAATCCATCTTCTCCATTTATTGCCGTATCTACTTCAAATTCATCACGCAAAATTTGTACGATAGACTCTAATAACGAAGTATTATCTTCTACTACAAGTAAGCGCATGCTCTCACCTTCCATCAAATAGTTCAATTCTATTTATTATTACATTTCTTCTCTTCATAACAAAAGAATGTAGTTATATTACGTAATTTCATTTTCAACTATTTCCTTCTAAAATTTTGAAATTTTATTATAAAAACTTTGTCTTAAATTTACCTTAATAAAAAATTGAAAGAAATAAGATTCCTCTTATCTCTTTCAATTTTTTATTACATATACCTTTTTACTTGGCAACTCCAAACAATTTAGCTGACCACCATACACAGCCCCGCCATCAATTCCAATAATACGATTACTACCAAAATACACTCCGCAATCCTCACTACTATGAAGCGTTTTTGTTTCCGTATGCCCAAATACAACAACCTTTTCACCGCTATATCCATTATGAAATTCATTACGGATCCACATTAACGTATATGGTTCAGATTCAGAAACTCGTTTCATCGGCTCAACCCCAGCATGTACAAATATATACTCTTCTGTTTCAATGTAATGATCTAATTCTTGAATAAACTTTATATGTTCCTCTAATACAGAAGATTGTAAAATCGGTTTTTGGAAGTCTTTCTCATTAACCACAATATCTTCTTCTAGAAATCCATAACTATATAATGTCTTATCTCCACCATTTCTTTTTACCCAATGGTTCCATGAACGTTCCTCATTTGTCGTTAACGCCTTAATCATCATATCTTCATGATTTCCTTTTAAAATGAGAGCTCCCTCTTCTTTCAATTCTTTTACCTTTTCAATTACAGCACGCGCATTTGGACCACGATCTACATAATCTCCCAGTAAGATTAATTGATCCTGTTTCGCATCATATTGAGCTTCTTTCAACAACTGTTCGAACTTTTCTATTTCTCCATGAATATCACTAATAACAAGAATTCTTTTCATATTATCCCCCCTCTTTCTAATTATAGTTCAAAACAACGGAAAATTCCGAATCTTAACCTTGAATTAAATTTATCTCGCATTAACGGGCAGTAAGACCCCCACCTCAAAATTCAGCAGAAGCAAAGAAGTTAGGTGGGGGTAGGGCTGCCCGTAAAAGCCCGATTGGTGAGGGCTAATAATCATTGGGGGATGAAGAAAAGCCCCATTGATTAAAGTTTCACTTTATTACAAACTAAACTATTATCCTTACAACAATGTAAGTCTCTTGTCATCCAATTCGATAGTTGTAATTACTGTATCTCCTTATACTGAGAGTAAGAAATGAAACAAAAAACAAGGAGAGATGAGAGATGAAAAAAGTAATGGAAGTTGTAGTAGCGATAGTAGAGGTTTTCGTAAATGGTAAACAAGTCGCAATGGAGTTGAATAAATAATGAAAAGGACAACATTCACTCTAGACCCTTTACTCATATAAAAGAGATAAGACTTCATCATTTCTTTGATCCCTTATCTCCCTATAAAGAAAGCCGTATCCCTTTTAAGGATACGGCTTTCTCTTATTTTTGACTCGTACGAGCTGAAATGCTAATTGCTCTATCTGTTGCTTTGGCAGCTTCATCTAACGCCTCTTTACTATTCTTTCCGTCATACATTGCTTCCAATGCTTTTACAACTGCATCTCGTGATTCTGGGAATACACTAATTAAAGCACCTTGTGTTGCTGGAGATTGCTTCGTCGCTTGCAGTTGATCTACTGTTACTTTCAACTGTGGATATTTTTCATATTGCTCTTTTACTAACGGCTCATTATATGCATCTGGATTAATTGAGAAATAGCCTGTTGCCGTATGCCATTTCGCTTGTACGTCTGGCTTCGTTAAATATTTCATAAAGTCCCAAGCACCTTGTTGCGTTTCTTCTGAAACCATATTCGTCATCCATAATGATGCGCCTCCAATGACAACACCATTTTGTTTCGAATCCTCTGGATATGGAATATATGAAACACCTACATTAAACTTAGATGCATCAATTAAATCACGAACACCTGCTGAAGAATCTAAATACATAGCAACTTGTCCAGACTGGAACGCAGCACGAATATCATCCCAACTTGCTCCATACTTTCCAAGTGCGCCAGCTTTATTTAAATCATCTAACATTCCAAATACTTTCTGTCCTTCTTTACCGTTAAATACCGCCTTCTTTGCAGCATCTTTACGGCCGTTTTCATTATTTACATATAAAGCACCTTGTGTCGCTAACAACTCTTCAAAGAACCAACCATAGTTAAGCATGGAGAATCCATATTGTTTTACATTTCCGCCTTCTTTAATCGTTAACTTTTTCGCTGCTTCTTGTAATTCCGCATATGTTTTTGGAGCTTTCTCTGGATCTAAGCCCGCCTTTGCGAAAGCATCTTTATTATAAATTAATACTGGTGTAGATGAATTAAATGGCATAGAATACATTTTTCCATCAACTGAATAATAATTTGTAATTGCTTTTTCTAATTTTGACGTATCGTACTTATCTTTTTTTATCCAGCTATCAATTGGTGTGATTTTTTTGCTATCAATCATATATTTCGTTGTAATTTCACTCGATTGAACAAGAGCTGGCGCTTCTTTCGTTGCAGACATCGTTCTAAATTTCGTTAAAGACTCTTCATATGTCCCTTGGAACTCTGCCTTTATCTCGTATTTATTTTGCGACTTATTATAGTCTGCAACAAGACCCTCTAGTACTCCTTGTGTTTTTCCACCCATCGCATGCCAGAAGCGAATTACTGTTTTATCACCATTTTTTTCAACTGGTGCTACTTTTGCCTGAGCTTCAGGTTTTCCCTCTGTTTTACTATTTGAACAAGCGACACTAGATAATGCCATTGTTGCTACCATTAATAGAGCAGCACCTTTTTTTACTAGATTCATTTAAATCTCACCTTCTCTTAATTATTTAATTGCACCTTTTGTTAATCCTTGTTGTAATTGCTTTTGCCCTAAAAATAGTAAAATCAATGTTGGAATAACGATAACCGTAACACCGGCCATTACGCTTCCCCAATCAGTTGCAACTTCTTGAGACTGAAGCTGCTTCACACCGATTTGCACTGTTCTTACTTTTTCATCAGTGGTCACTAAAAGTGGCCATAAATACATATTCCATGTTGTTAAAAAGCTATATACTCCAAGCGTAATAAAACTCGTTTTACAATACGGAATTACAACGCTGAATAAAAACCTTACATTTCCAATCCCTTCAATAAACGCAGCTTCTTTTAGTTCATTCGGAAGTGTCATAAAATGTTGACGTAACAAGAAAATACCGAAAGCTGTTGCAAAAAACGGCACTGTCATCCCGGCGAAACTATTGATCCAGCCAAAGTTTTGAATCGTTAAAAAGTTTGGCACCATCGTTGCTTCCCACGGAATCAGCATCGTTGAAATAAACAGGAAGAAAATTAAGTTTCTCCCTTTAAACTGAAGAAAAACAAAAGCATAAGCTGCTAAACTTGATACGATAAGTTGTCCAATCATAACGACTGTCGATACAATTAAACTGTTATATAAGTATGTAAAAAGTGGTACTTTTTGAAAAATATTAATGAAATTATCAAAAGTAAACTGGGTCGGAAATAACCTTCTCATTTGAATATCGTCTGGTGTCATAAAACTTATTAAAAATGCATACAGTACAGGAAAAAATACCATTACTGCACTAATAATGAGCAGCATGTATAATAGGAAATTTTGTTTCCACTGTTTAACAATCATTTATAATGCACCTTTCTCTCAGCAAACTTAAATTGAAGTAATGTAGCAACGAAAATGAAAACAAATAATACCATCGCTTGTGCACTTGCTGTTCCAAATTGATGATTCACAAACGCCTCTTTGTAAATCGAGTACACAATCAAATTCGTTGCATCATTCGGTCCACCGTGCGTTAAAATATCAATTTGTCCAAAACTTTGGAACGCACTAATTAACGTTACGGTTACAATAAAGAATAAAGTTGGCGATAGCATCGGTAATGTAACACGGCGAAGCTTATATAAATAACTAGCACCATCTATAGATGCACTCTCATATAAAGACGTATCGATATTTTGTAAACCACCTAATATAACTAAAAATGCAAACCCTGTATTCACCCAAACTGTTGTAACTGATACAGAGAATAGTGCCCAGTCCGGACTCGTTAACCATGCGATTGCAGGAAGATTCATAGCGGCTAATATATTATTAAATAATCCTACACTTGGATGAAATAAAAATAGCCAAATCACTGCACTAGCAGCTACTGATATTCCCATCGTCGAAGAAAACAGAACTCGGAATAACCCAATACCTCTTACCTTTCCATTTGCAATCAATGCAAGAAACAAAGCAAATATAATACTCGTAGGCACTGTATATAAAACAAATAGTAAAGTTGATTTTATACTTTTGTAGAAGGCTGGATCAGAGAATAAATATTGATAATTTTCTAAGCCAACGAAAAGATTAGCTTCTCCATGTATATCGGTTAAATAAAAACTATAGTAAATCGTCCTAAACAATGGATAGAACAGAAAAATCGAAAATAGCAAAATAGATGGCGCCAAAAACAATAATCCTATTCTTAAATCTTTCGTTCTCCCCCATAATTTTTTCTTTTTTGACACCTTTGTTTGAACTGGTAACTTACTTACTTCGATCATTATTTCGCCACCACTTTCAACTCTTCTTCAGCTACCACTTTTAAGCGTTCATTCGTGTTTTCGTTAAAGAAGCATAACTTTTCTTGCGAGAATAATAATTTTACTTTGTCACCTTTGTTCAAGAGTAACTGTCCGATGACTTTCGCACTCCAAATTGTTCCATTTACCGCAAAGTTTAATATAGATTCATTCCCTAATACTTCTACAGATTGCAGCGTCACTTCTTGTCCTTCCTCAGACAGTGCAATATGCTCAGGACGCATGCCTATACGAATTATTCCTTCTGGTAATTGCTTTAACTGTCCAATAGATAATGGAATTTGCAATTTCCCTATATGTAATACACCTTTTTCTTTATCCACTTCTCCATCATTTATATTCATAGAAGGAGAACCTATAAAGCTTGCAACAAATTCGTTTGCTGGTTCGTTATATATGTCAAGTGGTGTTCCAACTTGCTGTATACTTCCTTTATTTAAAACCATAATACGATCTCCCATAGTCATCGCTTCTATTTGATCGTGGGTAACGTAAATCATCGTAATTCCTAATCGCTGCTGAATTTCTCTAATTTCAATTCTCATTTGCGCACGTAATTTCGCATCTAAATTCGAAAGTGGTTCATCCATTAAACAGATTGGTGCTTGACTCACGATCGCCCTAGCAAGCGCAACACGCTGTCTTTGTCCGCCTGATAATTGGCCTGGTTTCATTTTCACATACTCTTTCAGTCCTACCATTTCAATAGCTTCCATTAATCGCTTTTGTCGCTCTTCTTTTTGTACTTTTCTTACCTTAAGTCCAAATAAAATATTTTCTTCTACAGATAAGTGTGGATATAATGCATAATTTTGAAATACCATTGATAGATTACGGTCTTTCGGCTCTAGATCATTTGCAACACGTTCATTAATAATTAAATCTCCCGAAGAAATCTCTTCTAAGCCAGTGATCATTCGTAATAATGTGCTTTTCCCGCATCCCGAAGGTCCAACTAAAACAAAAAATTCGCCCTTCTTAATATGAACCGATACGCCTTTAACCGCTGTCTCTTCTGCATTTTTATATACCTTTGAAACATTTTTCAATT
>NZ_JAKUFQ010000160.1:0-8232 GCF_022663475.1 Bacillus cereus group sp. BfR-BA-01382 | reverse complement strand
GAATGAGAGGGAGATGGAGCTTTTGACGTAGAGGCGATTTGTGCCTCGTAGGAAAAAGCGAAGCCACCGAACATTCTAACCGCCGGAGCTAGATTCAATAAAAAGCGTAGGTGACTTGCTCAGAAGGGAAGGGCATTGGAACTCCTGACAAAGAGGCGTTCTTTGCCTCGTAGGAAGGGGTGAAATGACCAACCCTTCTAGCCACCGGAGCTAGATTCAATAAAAAGCGGAAGCGGCTCTTTCAAAAGAGTCGCGTAAGCTAAACTAATAAAAAATTAAAAGCCAACTTCTCTTAGAAAGCTGGCTAATTAAAAGAAAGCTAGGAGGGAACCCGATGAATAAAGGGCGCGTTACGCAAATCATGGGTCCGGTTGTAGACGTTAAGTTTGATGGCGGAAAGCTACCAGAAATCTACAACGCCCTTACGGTCAAACAAAGCAACGAAAACGGAAGCATGAACTTAACATTTGAAGTTGCACTTCATTTAGGTGATGATACAGTTCGTACAGTTGCGATGTCTTCCACAGATGGACTTGTTCGTGGCACAGAAGTAGAAGATACTGGTAAAGCAATTTCTGTACCAGTTGGTGATGTAACACTTGGACGTGTATTCAACGTATTAGGTGATGCAATTGACTTAGATGGTGAACTTCCTGCGGATGTACACCGTGATCCAATTCACCGTCAAGCACCTGCATTCGAAGAATTATCTACTAAAGTAGAAATTCTTGAAACTGGTATTAAAGTAGTAGACTTACTTGCTCCTTACATTAAGGGTGGTAAGATCGGCCTATTCGGTGGTGCCGGTGTAGGTAAAACAGTATTAATTCAGGAATTAATTAACAACATCGCACAAGAGCACGGTGGTATCTCTGTATTCGCTGGTGTAGGTGAGCGTACTCGTGAGGGTAATGACTTATACCACGAAATGAGCGATTCTGGCGTAATCAAGAAAACTGCGATGGTATTCGGACAAATGAACGAGCCACCTGGAGCACGTCAACGTGTTGCATTAACAGGTTTAACAATGGCTGAGCATTTCCGTGATGAGCAAGGACAAGACGTACTTCTGTTCATCGATAACATCTTCCGTTTCACGCAAGCGGGTTCTGAAGTATCTGCCCTTCTTGGTCGTATGCCATCTGCGGTAGGTTACCAACCAACACTTGCAACAGAAATGGGTCAATTACAAGAGCGTATTACATCTACAAATAAAGGGTCTATCACGTCTATCCAAGCGGTATATGTACCAGCCGATGACTATACTGACCCAGCACCAGCTACAACGTTCGCTCACTTAGATGCAACAACAAACTTAGAGCGTCGTTTAACACAAATGGGTATTTACCCAGCCGTAGATCCATTAGCATCTACATCTCGTGCACTGTCTCCAGAAATCGTAGGAGAAGAACATTATGAAGTAGCTCGTCAAGTACAACAAACTTTACAACGTTATAAAGAACTTCAAGATATCATCGCTATCTTAGGTATGGATGAGTTATCTGAAGAAGATAAGTTAGTTGTACATCGTGCTCGTCGTATTCAATTCTTCTTATCTCAAAACTTCCACGTAGCTGAGCAGTTTACAGGTCAAAAAGGTTCTTACGTACCTGTAAAAAATACAGTTAGTGGTTTCAAAGAAATTCTAGAAGGAAAATATGATGACCTTCCAGAAGATGCATTCCGCTTAGTAGGTGGCATTGAAGAAGTTATTGAAAACGCGAAGAAAATGATGGCGTAAGGCCTTAGGAGGGACGAAGTATGAAGACATTTCCAGTCAGTATTGTAACTCCTGATGGACCGGTTTACGAAAAAGAAGTAGAAATGGTAAGTGTAAAAGCAGAGAGTGGGGAAATGGGGATCTTACCAGGTCACATTCCAACTGTTGCACCATTAAAAATTAGTGCAGTTCGTCTGAAAAATGGTGGACACACTGATTATGTAGCAGTAAGTGGTGGCTTTATCGAAGTTCGTCCAGATAAAGTGACTGTATTATCATCATCTGCTGAAGAAGCAAACCATATCGATATCCATCGTGCAAATGAAGCGAAGCGTCGCGCTGAGCAACGTATGCAAGATAAACAAGCACATGTTGACTTTAAACGTGCAGAAATGGCCTTGCAACGTGCCGTGAACCGTTTAAACGTTTCTGATATGAAGTAAAAAAAATCCGTAAGGGCCCTTGCCTTTACGGATTTTTTGTCTATTTTATGGATAATTTTACAAAACTGGTATAATTATATTGATGCTTGTATAAGTAGAAGTGTACAACAATTTATATTTTATGAAGGGGATGAATCAATGATTGGTGAAATGAAACGAGAAGCATTGTACTCTTTAAAGGGAAAATGGGGACTAGGTGTTGGGTCAACAATTTTATATTTTATTTTAAGTTATGTCGTTTCGATGGCTGCAATGCTTATACTATTAATTCCAGGAATTATTATATTTCTCTCAGTTGTAAGTTTAACTGGATCATTTGAAGAGGAAACGATGTCAATTGGAGCAGGTATTACCTTTGGGATTTTTTATTGCATTATGATAATTTTGAGTAACGCATCGTATGGGATTACATCATATGGTTATACAAATGTATTTTTACAGATTAGTAAACGAGAAGATGCTAAAGTAGATCACTTATTTGAAGGATTTCGCGGTTTTAAAAGAATGATGAAAACAATGTGGGCAATGCTTGCAATTTTGTTATATACAGGTACATGGATTCCGATGCTGTTAATAGGCTTATTTGCATTGTTAGGTGAAGAAGGGAATACGTCATTTGCAATAGTTTTCTTCGTGCTATTAGCGATTTCAATTGTTGGTATGATTGTGATGTATTTTTCTTATGCGCTGACGTACTATGTAATGATTGAAAATCCAGAATATAGTGTTTCGCAGGCGATGAAGGAATGTAAGAATCTTATGAAGGGGCATAAGTTAGATTTGTTTCTTTTATGGCTGAGCTTCATAGGATGGGCTATTTTAGCGCTTCTTACTTTTGGAATAGGCTTTCTTTGGCTTAGTCCGTATATGAGTACAACGACAGCATACTTTTATCGCTACATCTCAAAAGGTGAATTGCAATAGAAACATGCTATACTAATAGAATTATTGTGTATAGGAGGCTAAATATGATTAGTGATCTAAAAGGAGAAGCACTAGATTCATTAGAAGGGAAATGGGGATTAGCAGTCGGAGCCACATTACTTATTTCTGTTATAATGATCACTTTTAACTTTATTGTTGATTTTTCGTTTACACAAATTTTGGGTTGGGAAGATATGAAAAACTCCATGATAGTAGATATTATTACAACTTTTATGGTAGGTCCATTAACGTTAGGTGGCTATTATTTAGCGCTACATATAATTCGAGAAAAAGACGCGCGTATTGGGCATATATTTAGATGGTTTACAGCAGGAAGTAAGTTTATAAAGTCATTTTTATTATATATAGTAGTGAACATTTATATTTTCTTATGGTTTTTACTATTTATTATTCCAGGCATCATTAAATCATTCTCTTATGCGATGACGTACTTTATAATAAATGATCATC
The DNA here is from genome assembly GCF_022663475.1 of Bacillus cereus group sp. BfR-BA-01382. Classification (NCBI taxonomy): domain Bacteria; kingdom Bacillati; phylum Bacillota; class Bacilli; order Caryophanales; family Bacillaceae; genus Bacillus; species Bacillus cereus group sp. BfR-BA-01382. The sequence continues at coordinate 4,674 of NZ_JAKUFQ010000160.1, read as the reverse complement.
CTGAGTATTCCATAAATCAAGCTATTACAGAAAGCCGTCGTATGATGGATGGGCATAAGATGGAGTATTTCATTTTATGTTTAAGTTTTATCGGTTGGTTTATATTGAGTTGTATTACGTTAGGGATTGGATTCTTATGGTTAATTCCATATTTCTACACAACATCTGCGGCTTTTTACGAAGAAATCGCAGAAGAATATTATGAGAAAAAAATTTAGCACTATAAAACCCCCAGTATGAATTATTTGTTCATACTGGGGGTTTTTTGTAGAAACTTTATAAATTGATTACTAGTAAGTGGTTTACTGAAATAGTAACCTTGCATATATTTACAGTTATGTTTTTGCAGAAACTTAAGCTGTTTTTCGGTTTCAATTCCTTCGGCAACGACTGAAAGATTTAAAGTATTTGCGAGGGAAAGGATTGTAGAAACGATGGCTCGTTCTTCAGGACGATGATCGGCTAATTGTGTGAATTCTCTCGGTACTTTTAATGTGTCGATTGGAAAAATTGATAAATAAGCAAGAGAAGAATACCCAGTACCGAAGTCATCAATGGAAGTTTGGATACCGTATTCTTTTAATTGCTTCAGTCTTAATAACGTTTCTTTCTCGTCAATCATTGCAATTCTTTCTGTTAACTCAAGTGTGACATATTTTGGGTCGACGCTTACGTTGTTTAATATTTGTGAAATGTTTTCGATTAATTGATCTTGCCGGAACTCTTTTGCGGATAAATTAACACTTATTTTTAAATTTTGGTAGCCAAGGATATGCCATATTTTTAATTGGAGACAAGCTTCTTGTAATACCCAATGTCCAAGTGGGACTACTTGTGGCGTCTCTTCTACAATTGGAATAAACTCACATGGTGAAATATCACCTAATAGTGGATGTTTCCAACGTATTAAAGCTTCAGCGCCGATGATTTTATTTGTTGTCGTATCAATTTGTGGTTGATAGACGAGATGAAATTCTTTGTTTACTAAAGCAATTGGCAGATCTTTTTCAATTCGAGCTTTTCGTTCCATTTTTTTATATAGTTCTTTCGTGTAAAGAGAGCTACCGTTTTTTCCTTTATTTTTTGCTTCGTACATGGCCATATCAGCATGCTGCAAAATGGATAGCGGATCTTCACCTGCTTCAGGATATATTGCAATTCCGATACTCGGTGAGATTTGTAAATGTTGATTTTCGATTTCAAATGGCTCATTCATGGCCGCTACAATTATATCAGCCATTTTTTGGACATCTGGCTTTTTTTTGTAATTTTCGATAAGGATTGTGAACTCATCTCCAGCTAGCCGCGCGAGTTTCATATTTGATGTTGATATTCTTTCGAGCCTTTTTGCTACTGCGATGAGCAATAGGTCTCCTACTCGATGACCGAGGGTATCATTAATAACTTTAAAACGGTCTAGGTCGAGAAACATAACAGCAAAAGGCTTTTTCGATATTTTTGCTCGTGCAATTGCCTGTTCCAAATGTTGATGAAATGCACGACGATTTGCAAGCTCTGTTAAAGTATCATGGTATGCTAGAAAATTAATCTGTTCTTGCTGTTGTTTGCTTTCCGTAATATCTTTAATCATTAAATAAACCCCAGAAATTTTCTCTTTTAAAAAGATCGGTACGGCGGTAACGTGCAAGTAGTAAATATCTCTGTTTTTATGATACGCCCGTATTTCTAAAGAGATAGAATGTCCCTTTTTTACACGATGAAAGGAGTTAATCATTTCTTCTAAATCTTCTTCGTATATGAGTGAATAGTAAGGCTGGTTTAATAATTCATTCGTTTGATAACCGAGTAAAGTAGTACCAGCGTTATTTACTTTGAGAAAATTGCCGTATAAATCTAATGTGAAGATTGGATCTGGATGATGCTCGTATAAAGATTTAAACATTTGTTGATTATGATAGAGTTCATTCTTCTGTTCTACTAAATCTTCTGTACGTAGTTTAATTTGTTTCTCGAGTTCTGAGTTGAATTGCATTTGAGCTAGCAATAATATTTTATTTTGTTTTCGAACTAAACTATGACGTATGAGAACGAAAGAGAAAGTTATTATAAGACCAATTACTATAATAGGCCCAAAGACGTATTCAACTAATATAAAAAGAATAAGTGTTATTACTGAAATATAAGGCAATGATAATCGGATTGATTCACCAATTTTAGGTGTTAGTAGTACTTGCTCTTGTTTTTCAGGTTCTTTTGTATGGAGAATACAGGCGATTGCTACTAGTACTAAGGTTACTTGATAGAAAGGAGTAACTGTAAACATAGAATACTCTGGTATGAAGTATTTTATATAAGCATAAATCGCATCTATAGTAGCATATAAAATTAAAGCACTGCTAAGAAGCGCACCAACCTTTTTAGGTAATAAGGATAGTGGTTTGAATAAAAGATTGATTCCTATTAAGAGAAAGAGTAAATCAACCATTGGATAGGTAAGTTGAACAAATATGTCGATATAGGATGTTGTAAAAACGTGAATGGTTCGTTCAATAAGTAAGTAGTAACTTAAAGTAAATTGGGCTGTAACGATAATACAAATATCACATAGCATAAAAAGTTTTTCTAATAAATCTCGGTTATAAATGATTTCGTATAGAAAGGCAAATGCAAAAGTAACTAAAAAAAGTAAGTAAAAAAAGTCAGATGGATCAACGAACGTATAGAAGTCCTTTACAATTAAACGCTGATAGGCAACGACTATATCACCGATAAAATAAGAGAGAGCTCCAACGGATAATATAATCCAAAATAAACGAGATAGCCCTTCTTTCATGTTTGAAAAGTAAAGTATATAACTACAAGCGATAATATCAATTAATAGGGTACTCATTCCGATTAATAGCTGAAAAGGAAATGAATATTCATATAGAAAAGGCATCGCTACGTAGTGAATCGTTATAGACAGCAATACAATGCTTATAAGAATACTTACATGTGTTTGTTTTTTCATTTATATCACCTACGGTTTCTTGAAAAGCGTATATAAGTTTTATATTTATTTTGCACAGTTATAGCGAGTTGTAAAAATAGATTTTAATAATTCTTGTTTCTGTCTCCCAACATATCGACATAGGAATTTGAAGTTTGCTATAATGATTAGAATAGTTGAATTATTTAGAAAAATTTAAAAATAATAATTACTGCAACTAGGACATATTGTTTACTATGTGAACTTGTTCTTAATTTAGGGGGGAGGGTTTCACAATGGCAAGTGTATATGAAAATAGTTATATGATCGTTTTGATTTTCTTGCTATTAGGTATATTGCTGCCGGTAGTGGCTCTTACATTAGGAAGGATGCTGCGCCCAAATAAGCCAAGTGCAGCAAAGGCGACGACGTATGAGAGTGGAATTGAGCCGTTTCATGATGCAAATATTCGGTTTCATGCTCGTTATTATATTTTCGCTTTATTGTTTGTGATCTTTGATGTAGAAACTTTATTTTTATATCCTTGGGCTGTTGCGTATGACAAGCTAGGTTTATTTGCATTAATTGAAATGCTCATCTTTGTTGTAATGTTGCTAGTTGGATTAGCGTATGCTTGGAAAAAGAAGGTGTTACAATGGTTATAAATTTTGAGGAATTACATCCAAATGAGCGAGCAGAATTAGAACGAAATATCTTTTTTTCTACATTGGAGCAGTTGAAAGGATGGGCGAGGAGCAATTCTTTATGGCCAATGACATTCGGACTGGCGTGCTGTGCAATTGAAATGATGGGAGTAGGCTCATCACATTACGATTTAGATCGATTTGGGTCATTTTTTCGGACTTCACCAAGACAATCGGACGTCATGATTGTATCGGGAACAGTAACGAAGAAGATGGCTCCTATTGTTCGGCGCTTATATGATCAAATGCCCGAACCGAAATGGGTTATTGCGATGGGATCTTGTGCGACAGCAGGTGGTCCGTATGTAAATTCATATGCTGTTGTGAAAGGTGTAGACCAAATCGTACCAGTTGATGTGTATATTCCTGGTTGTCCCCCAAATCCGGCTGCATTAATTTATGGAATTAATAAATTAAAAGAAAAAATTCGTTACGAAGCAAAGACCGGGAAGCAGGTGACGAATAAATGAGTAATCCAAACAAAGACTTAGAGGATCTGAAAAAAGAAGCAGCTAGGCGTGCAAAAGAAGAAGCGAGAAAACGCCTTGTAGCGAAACAAGAGGCGGAAATAAGTGAGCTTGAGGCAGAAAATCAAGAAAAAGAGAAAGCGCTACCAAAAAATAATGATATTACTATAGAAGAAGCAAAACGACGTGCAGCAGCGGCAGCAAAAGCAAAAGCGGCGGCGTTAGCGAAGCAGAAAAGAGAAGGAACAGAAGAGGTAACGGAAGAAGAAAAAGCAAAGGCAAAGGCAGCGGCAGCAGCAAAAGCAAAAGCGGCGGTGTTAGCGAAGCAGAAAAGAGAAGGAACAGAAGAAGTAACGGAAGAAGAAAAAGCGAAAGCGAAGGCGAAGGCAGAAGCGGCTGCAAAAGCAAAAGCGGCGGCGTTAGCGAAGCAGAAAAGAGAAGGAACAGAAGAGGTAACGGAAGAAGAAAAAGCGAAAGCCAAGGCGAAGGCAGCAGCAGCAAAAGCAAAAGCGGCGGCGTTAGCGAAGCAAAAAAGAGAAGGAACAGAAGAAGTAATGGAAGAAGAAAAAGCGAA
>NZ_JAKUFQ010000159.1:0-8565 GCF_022663475.1 Bacillus cereus group sp. BfR-BA-01382 | reverse complement strand
GTTGTACTAATATTCATTACACGCCCTTTATCTGAAACAGATTTCACTTCTGTTCCATTTGGAGCGAGAATATCAATACCTTGATGTAATCCTTTACTTTCCCCCTCAGGTACTAAACCAAACTGCTTCACAATAGTTGGAGGGTCAACATCAATGGGTTTGTTAAATCCGTCTGGAAATACTTTATTTACATCCAATCCGTTTTTCTTTCCTCCCCATGATGTACCTAATGGGTTTTTAAATAATTGAGCATATCGTTCTTTCCACATTTCATCTGTCATGTCATCAAATTCAGATAAATATTTTTGTTCTTCCATAACAAACATCATATTAATAATATCTTGTGAACGAGATTCTTTTATTCTATTTTTATATAGAAAACCTTCTACCGTAGGCTCCAGTGGGTTATGTAATGGTTTGTCAGGGAATAAATCGTTCCAGTGTTCTTTTAATTTATCAAATATACCTTTGATGAAAGAACTAAATCCTAAGTCTCCACCGCCACCTTTCACTTCTAATCCACTTGCTGAACCAACTTCAAGATTTCCATCAGCCATTACTTTTGTTCCATCTTCTTTCATTACCCAAGGTGCTTTACTTTCAGGAGAAGCATAGTAACGTAATACATGTTCTATGTATTTTGCATCACCGTAAGTGCTACCACTCCATCTAAAGTATTTAGAAGGATTGTTATGAACCTCGTCACGGAATTTCATCCATCCAGTGTCTCCAGTGTTCTGTCTAATTTCATCAGATGTTTTACCTGTTTCTTGTGCATACAAGTCAACAATGGCATTTGTACCACCAGGTCCATAGTTGTAGGCTTGAATAGAGAGTAATACATTGTAGAAATTACCTTTTAATCGAGAAGCAAATTCCATTGTACCTGCTTTAATATTCGCATCCACATCCGTTACATCCCCAGGACCACTTATGTTCATCGTTTCTTCTTGCTTTGTTTGGAAGTTAAATGCAGTTACACCTTTGATAACCTCTCCTGGTTTTTCAACCTGCATTAATCCAACCGCCGCACCATTGTATCCTCTGCCACCAGGTAGGCTTCCTTCATGGTCACCACCAGATTCTTGGGATGCCTTAGCAACTAATAAATACGGGTCTACACCAAACATCTCTCCATATTTTTTGAATATCTCAATATATTGAAGTGATTTCTTGTAGTTCTCAGAGTCAGCACCTTCACCTAACTTGAACTCACCCATATCTACCTGCCCACCACCTTGTTGTGCTTGAGCATCCTTTTCTTCATGTTCTTTTAGTAAAGCTTCTAATTCCTTAATATCTTTCCTTGTTCGAGCACTTACATCAAACACTATGGCCGCATCAAGTGGAACACGGCTTTCAAAGTTTTGTAAATAATCTCTAAAATAACGATTTCCCGTAATACTTGATGTATCTGGTTCACCTTCGTATTCTGGTGTTTGCTCCCACATTGTTCCTTCTGCATATCTGAACATAGTAACTTCTTCTTCATACCACTCTTTTTCTTCATATTTTTCTGTAATTGGTTGTGAATTTGGTACAACTGTTTCACTACCATTTTCATCTTTGAATAGTGGAAGACCTGCTCCATTTGTTTTTGCACGAGTCTTAGTAACCATTCTCGATTTTTTTACCTTTTGCTTGAATGGAATTTTTTCTTCATATCTTTCTCCTGTATCTTTCCATTCATTTTGAATCTTGTTTTGAATGTTACCCGCAGGTGAGGCAACTTTATCAATCATCCATGCCTTTTTCGGATATCCTTCTACTGACTTTTTGTGTTCTTCTTGCTTATCTTCAGGAATGTTTTGCTTTTGAACCACCTGTTGTTTTTCCTCATCCCATGAATCCTCATAAAGAACTTTTCCTCTACCTTCTTTTTGTTCTTCATATTCTGAGTAATGAAGAATTGGGGCGAATCCATAATCCCAAACACCTTTTTCCTTTTTATCGTTTATTCGCTTCCCACCCTCCTCATAGCTATTACTCTCTACAACTAAATTCCCTTTATCATCAGTTAATTGTTTAGCTTCTAATGTTTCAGGGTCATGATAGACTGGTTTTAGAAATTGCTCTGGAAATCTAAATTTATTATCAAAAAGAAATTCATCCAGAGTCCACAACATATTAGGACTTAAATAAAACATTTTTTCTCTGTCATTTTTGTCCTTAATTTGCCTGTTTTTTATTTCAGGGTCATCCGCTGTATATAGTTTCTTTTCATCTCCAACTGTGATGTAGTATGAACGGTCTGAAAAATACGTATAAAAAGCCTTTATCATTTTATTACCTGGCGACAAATTAATAGCTTGCCATTGTCCAAGCTTATTCTTTTTTAACTTATTATCATGTTTCTCGTCTTCCATTTGATAGCCCTGTTCTTTCCCTCGACTTTCAAAAATAGTGTCAAAAATAACAGTGAATAAATAGAATATAAGAATAGCAATTAATAGATACGGAAGAATAGCAATTACAAGTGATTTTAAGGCACCAAAAACTGCTTTTAAAATCATTTTTGTTCCCTTTTTCAATGCCTTCATTGCCATTTTCCCTGTCTTTTTTGCACCCTTTTGCATCGTTTTATTCATTTGTTCTTCTGCTATTTGCGATGTGGCATCTGTACCGTTTTTGTTCTCTTCATTCATAGATTTCTCCCCCTTTCAACGCTTTATCTTTATTCTATTCTTTTACTATTGTTATTAACTATATATAACGAGTTCTACCAAGTTTTAACTATAGTGAAAATAAAATGAATAAAAAAAGGATAGACGTTAGCAAAGAAAAATCGCCATTGTCTATCACTCTCTTATTCCTTTTAAAAACACAAAAAGGGCTCCATTACCAAATAGGTAACAGAACCCTCCTATATTAAAAATCTATTTTTATTTGAACCGCATGAAAAGGGAATCTTAGTCTTTTAATCTTCCCATTTCTCGCAAGTATTGTTCTCGATTTCGTTTTAATTTCGGTCTCTCTTTCAAGTGGTATATACCTGCATCAATAATTTTGTACAGAGAGTACACAACTAAAAATATTAAATAACCATCCAGTAATTCTTGTAGCATACTATCATCTCCTTTTTTTGTAGAGTTATCACAAACCCTTCCTGTTTTTTAATATTCATTTATATAATTATATTATATAACTTTAATACTTATTCGTCAATTATTTTTTTCGAAAATAAACTAACTATTTAATGAGATGAATATAAAAAAGAGACTTATCGTTTTTCATACGACAAATCTCTCATTCTAAATTCACTGTTTCTATTTCTTAACCTTTCTGTAATTTGGTATTTTAAGCATTTCATTATTGGAGAAGTTTGCATTCATATCTTTTTGAATAATATAATTATTTCCAGATTTTGATACGTTTTTATATCCAAATGCTTCTTTATCTACCCACATACCAACAGTTCCTTTTTCTTTATTTGCTGTAGCATGAAGAATACCTTTTGTTTTGTAATAATCCATTGCTTGCTTATCATTGTTTTTGAATGATTCCATCACAGTTGCAAGGTTTTGTTCTTCTTGCGTTCCATTTAAGTTAGAATTATTAAATTGTTGAGTCGTTTCATCAAAGTCGTATTCTACATACATTTTGTTGTCACCTACATCAACCATTTGTTTAATTCCAGTATCTTCTTCTAACCCTTTTACATTATGATAACGAGTAACAGCTCCATTGTTTGCGATATCTTCTTTCATATATCCTTCTGCTTGTTGTGTGTAAGAATCTAAACTATCAGGTGAGCTTCCTGTTGTTAAGTCCTTCATTGTGCCCAATGCAGATTTAATGTTTCCATTCCCATTTTCCTTACGTGCAGTAAAGCTATCATTTGCTTTATTAAAAGTTTGCATACCTTTTTGTTTTGCAAGGTCAGTAGCTAATCCCATACCTGCTCTATCGCCAACAGCACTTGAACCTGCCATGACACCACCAACTGCACCTACCTTTGCGGTTGCCATTGCGATTCTACCCATACCTTTCGCACCTTCTTTAAGAATTGATTTTTTCTTTAAGCTTGGTGTAGGGCTATTGCCACCTGCTGTTCCATTCATTCCTCTCATCTGACTGTTCATTGCATGAGTTTGTTTACTATCTACATCTGCCATAGAACTCGCTCCCATATTTGCACCGCCAGAACCACCTGCTCCAATTCCATTGAAGTTTTGGGCTCCTTTTTTGTTCATTTGTGAACCTCCACTTACAGATTCCATAGTTTTCTTACGGTTACGTTGCTCCATAAATCCTGCGGTAGCTCCTCCTACCATACCCATACCCATACTTAATGCTTGACCACCAATTTGACCTGAGATACCACCGCCAGAAAGTCCCATTAGGTTTTGACGGAACCATTGTGTCATTGGTACAAATGCAATAAGCAAGATGATACTTTCTATTAATCTTGTTTGACCTAATGTAGTAACATTGGCAAAGAAAGCTATCATTAATGCATGGAATGATTGCATATAAATGTTTGATGTTAATTCTTTCATATAGTTACCAAACAATTGCTTGTATTTACCACCAAATGCAATAGATACAACAAATAATGGTGCAGTTGAATACAGTAATGCTACTGTAATCGCCCTCATGATGTACACAAAGTTAAAGTAAATCATGATGATGAAGAATGCAATATTGATTAAAATAGCACCTACTAATCCTGAACTCATGGTATCTGCTGTTCCAAATGCATGAGAATAATTAGATGCACTTCCAAATACAGCAACTAATTTGAAATTAATCAGAGCTAATACATGGAATAAAGGACCAATTAAAGCTAACATAAAACCAGTCAATAAAAGGTTTTGAATGCCATCAATTAAATTTACTCGCATCATTGGGTTTACTGCCGACAAGTTTCGGGAAACTAATAATTTTACAATTGCTCCAATGATAAGTGCCCAAGCAAGACATTGACACGCCCAGAATAGTGATTGAGCTGAATCAAACCAAGGTAAAGGCATAATTCCTTGATAAGTTGTTGCTGAACGTTGACCATCATTTAACATCAACTCTTGGAAACTATATAATCCTAATAATTGACGAATTGTTCCTAAAACACTACTAATAAACTCACTAAAATATTGTTCGATTTTACCTGGTTTAGCCAGTTTATCTACTTGAGAAAATGTGATTTCATTTTTTACATAGTTTGTGTTACCTTGTAATACAATTCTTTTCCAATCTAAATTTTTCACTTCATTATCTTTTACATCTTTTTGTGCTTCTTTTGGTAATGTACTTGCTAATTCCTGTCCAGGGTAATAACCCTTTGGTACCATCGCAACAAAATATGCAGTATTAGCCCCTTCGCCTTTTACCTTAATATAATGGTCTTTTTTAGTTCCCTTCACTGGATTTGGAACATCACTACCTGATGAAAATTCGAATGATTTCCCATTAAAATCTATAGTTGTTGAGTTTCCATCCATCGCTGAATCAGAAGCATTAGCAACTTGAATGGCTAACTCTACAAAGTCTTCCCTTGAAAAATCCTTTTCTGCATCTTTTTTAGAAAATCCTGAAACAGACATGATATATGAAATTGCATCATTAAATGAATTAACTAATGTATCAGCAACCCAATATGCTCTTTCTCTATCTAATCCAGTTGCCGCAGTAGAACCACCAGTCATTCCAGTATGATAACCAGGGAATGAATACACTAAAGGCCAATCACTTTTAAAATATCCTGATTTAGGTACTAAATCGTCATATGCTTTTTTTACCTTATCTTTTTCTCCTTTTATACTTGGAATTTCAAAGTTGCTTGTCTTAGCCTTTTCTGCAAATATACCAATTTCTGATTCTCTATGGTTTGATTCAATGGTTGTATTATCATCAAATGAAATAACTGCATTGTAGCGATTAGAACCAAAATCAATGGCAATCCCCATAAAATACGCATCATGAGCGTATGCCTTAATAGGCGATAACAACAATGATGTTGCTGTAACAGCGGTTATTGCAAATTTAGAGAGGGTTTTAAAAAACCCTCCTTTTTTTCGGTCACTCATAAGTATCCCTCCTTACATTAAGCGATTTTTTTCTTTATTTGAATGTGGTTATGATTCTCTTCTACTTCATCCAAAGGTTTCGCTTGATGTGCTTTTTTAATTAAGTCCACTTCAAATTCAAATGGCATTACATAAGCAACAGAGCTTTCTCCATTCATACGAATCAGTAACTCTCCTCGTTGTGCTTGTAGTAAGAAGTTTCTTTCTCCATCAGATAATTTGAATGTGTCTTGTAATAAATCAATATCCGTACTATCTTGACGTAGGAAGATATTGACTACAGCATTCGTTAATACCGCTTTACCTTGCTCATTATTCGCAAATTCGATAAAGTTTTGAGATGCTACTAATAATCCACCGTTACGTTTACGGATACGTCTTGAACAGTTTTCTAAGAATTGAGATGTATATTCGAATCCTGCCATGTTTTTATTTACTAACATCCATGCTTCATCACAGACAATACGTTTTTTAATATGTGGGTTTTTCTTGGCAAATTTCTCCCAAGTCCAACTCATTGAAACAAACATACCAATTGGTCGAAGTACGCTTTCTTCTAATCTACTAATATCGAAAGTAACAATTGGTGCATCTTTAAAGTTCGCTAATTCTTCAGATGTATAACAGTCGAACATGTCATACACGCCACCCTCTTTAAAGATTTTTAGTGCATTTGCTAAACTTTCTAATTCTTTATTCTGTTCTTTTCTTGCATAAGACTCGAATTCATCATGGAAGTCTGTAAATCTTGGCATTTGACGTTTACGACCAGTTTCTGAGAACTCGCCAGTTAACTCATCAAAGTATGGTTCATTGTCATATAACGAATCAGGGTCTGATGTAAAGCCTTTATCCTTATATACTTTTGCAAGAATATGACCTACAATTGAACGTTGTTCAGGTGTTAATCCTCCTGCCATAACCGCTACAAGGTTTAACAAATCGGCAACTTTCGATTTTAAATCAATCTCCTCTTTACCAGTGTCCACATTATATTCTGTCTCTACATCAAACGGATTAAGGAAGTGTTTAGAGTCAGGTGCTACATAGATATGTGCTCCTCCTAATGCTCTTGTAAGTGGTTTGTACTCTCCCTCAGGGTCAATAATTACTGTACGTACACCACGTAATGCACTTCTCATTGTTAATAAAGACACGAAGAATGTTTTACCAGAACCCGCTTGACCAAATACCGTAATATTCGAGTTATTTAATTTATTCCTATCATAAAAATCAATTAATACAGGTGTAGACGTTGATAAATTCACTCCACAGAAAATACCTGTTTCATGAGAGATTTCAGAATTATAGAATGGGAAACATGCTGTTAGGGCTCCAGAGTTGAAGTTTCTGAATGAATCTAATATGTATGTTTTCCCAAATGGAAGAGCTGATTTATAGCCATCATCTTGTCTTAAATAGGTAGGCATCATATAAACCTTTCTACCCTTTAATTTGTTGTCTAACTTTTGGGATTCCTTATTCAATTCCTCTTTGGAATCCGCATATAAATTCGATGTGATTTGGATGTAAAAAAGGTTTTCATAGTTTTGCTCTAATTTTTCACGTTGGTTATATAATTGAACAATCGTATTTCTTAATCGTGTAATATCACGAATATTCCCCTTTTCAGTTTCGATTTGTAATTGCGATTCGAATTGCGTAAGTTTATGCGTTAATTCATCAAGAGCTGTTCTATCATCAGCAGGTTCGATATATAACGCTGTATCTAAATCACCTTCATAGCTATATAACAAATCAAGCCAACCCACAGATACGTTTGTAGGAAATCCTTGCATAACCATATTACGCACGTATTTATTTCCTACTTTTAAACAATCATCAAAACTTCTATCAAAAGAAGGAGGAGCAACAAAATCTTTCATACTCCTTGTCCCTCTTTCTAATGTATCTGTTTGTTCTTCTTTATGATTGGCATTTAAATCAATAATTGCATCTCCGTTTATTTTGTTTTTTGATTTTTTCTTCTTAAAGAATGACATCTTTATCAGCCTCCATCTCGGGAATATTTGGAATTTCTACAGATGGTGTTTTGTAGTAACCTGCAACAGCTTCTCGAATTTTATTGATTTCTTGAATCGCTTTATTTGCTGAAGATTTTACATCTGCATCTACTCCGTTACTCTCTAATAATTCTTTTTCTAAGCGAATTTGAGATTCATATAAAATCCAATCCAATTTCCCTTCTGGTAATACCTCTTGTAATGGATTCTTCTTACCTTCCACCATAAGATTTAAGTATTCACCACTTACAACACCTTCAGCATGTGAATGGTTTTGTCTGTGATAGACACCAAATATTACTTCTGCAACTTCATTCGTTTCTAAAATGTTTCCTTTTACACCAATACCTGCTAATCCATCAATTAACATTTGGCAACGTGTATAAAGTTCTTTTGCAGAATAATCGTATTTTTCCTCATCCGTAGCTGTCGTTAACTCATTCGCTTCCATATAAGGTACGATGATATATTTTTTCTTTTGTTTGTTATTTCCAATAATTGTTGGTAAATTCGCC
>NZ_JAKUFQ010000158.1:0-8663 GCF_022663475.1 Bacillus cereus group sp. BfR-BA-01382 | reverse complement strand
TCAATCTTCTCTATATTACTTTGAACAGATTTTGTTTCCTTCTGTGCTTTTTCTAACATTTCTTTTTCACTTTTCAATACTTTTTCACGATCATCTACATTTGCAGTAGCTTGCTCTATTTTCTTTACAACTGCTTCATTATGATCTTTACCTTCTTGCAAAATTTGAGCATATAATTCTTGCCCTTGTTTCTCTAACTGCTCTAATTTTTTTGCTTCATCCACTAAAGATTTTTCTTGTGTTGCTGCTGTTTCAAAAGCTGTATATAGATTTTCTTCTGGCTTTTCACCGAAACAACCTGTTAAAAGTCCTACTGATAATACTCCTACTACTGCTACTTTTCCATACTTCAACGTTCATTCCTCCATTACATACGGTTATCATGCCAGAGGTTCACTGGGAAGTGATTCTCTTCATGATAAGCTTCAAACTCATAACCCTTTTCTTTTAGCCCCTTTAAAATTGCTGGCACAGCAGCAACTGATTGCGGGTGAATATCATGCATTAAAATTACTTCTTGTGGTTTTGTTGCGTTTGTTAATACATTTTGAGCAATTTGTGCTGCAGCTGCATCAATTGGCATTTTATTGTATTTCCAATCTGATGAATCAATTGTCCAATCCCATACTTTAAATCCGCTTTCTACCACTTTATTTCGAAGACCTTCATTCAATCCAGGCATCGAACCATATGGAGGACGTGTTAATTTAGGTGATTTCCCAATAATATTAGCGATTAAACCTTGATCTTCTTTCATCTCATTTACATACTCGCCATTTTTATATAACTTTGCGAAATTATGTGTCATACTATGCATGCCTACATAATGACCCTCAGCATTTTCACGTTTCACTAAATCAGGAAATTCTTTGACATTCGCTCCAATTAAAAAGAACGTCGCCTTCGCATCATGTTGTTTTAGCGTATTTAATAATTCAGCCGTATATTTCCCTGGCCCATCGTCAAATGTAAGATAAGCAACTTTTCTTTCTTTTCCATTAAAACGACTTGGTGCCGTTTTATTCATTTCAACTTTCGGCTGTTCACTTGCAAGCTGCACTACATTTTCTTGTTTCGCAACAGCTTTTGCTGGTGAAGTAATTGATTGGAACATGTAATACCCAATAGCTACTGCGGCAATCGCTATTAAAACGACTACTATTTGTTTAATTTTTAAAGCTTTTTCCATTCTATCGAATTCCTCTCCCTATTAATCTTATATATAAATCGCCCAATATAATTATACATCTATTTATTTTTATTTCACCATGTAAACAGATTTTTTTGTATTATACTGGGAGTTTTATCAAAAGTATTGTTCCATGTGCTTATAAGACTCAACGTATCTCCATGAAGATCCACCATTTTTTGACGATAGCTAAACCATATTTTCACCTATTACATAATTATTAATCTGGCAAAATAGCTGGTCAATATATGATAAATGATCTTTCGCAATTACTATCTCTTCATCTTTCACCTTAATCGCTTCAATGTGTATGAATATGTAATTGCATTTTGAACAGTCTTTCTTTAACCTGTTTCAATTTCCACCAATTCAATTGTTCTATAAATAGTGATAAATTGAATTTCCTTTCCTTCAACTTTAGGAGCTAATTTCCAAATAGTCCCCTCTAGTATATCGTATAATTACACCTTTTGTTTATATAAATTAAAATGATTTTAGTATAATTTTTCTAGAACAAAAAAACGTTATTAAAAAGTTGCTAATCCACTTCAAAAAAAAGATTGGCAAAAGCCAATCTTTTTTTATTATTCGTTTCGAACTGATTTTGGCGTTACACCTAAATGATCATTTAATTTTTTTGAAATATCTTTTATATTTTTTTCATTTGGAATGTAATAATAAATACCACCGATACGTTTATCTGTACCTTCTATTTGCATTTTTTCCATTTCCAAATTAGTTCCTGCCATATTTTTTGTAATGGCAAGCATATCGTCAAATGTTAAGTTCGTTTTCATGTTTTTATCAACCGCATCTAGTAAAGAGCCCATTTTGCTAATTGATTGAACAGACATCGCTTTTTTGGCAATTGCTTCTATTACAAGTTGCTGTCTCTGTCCACGCATTGCGTCACTATCAATTTTACGCGTTCTTGCAAGTGCAAGTGCTTGTTCTCCATTTAAATGTTGGTAACCTTTTTCTAAATGGATCATACCAGCTTGGTCTTTACTATCTTGTTCAGTGAAAGTAACTGGTACATCAATATCAATACCACCAATTGAATCGACAATTTGTACGAATGATTCAAAGTTAAACTTCACATAATAATCAACAGGGACATTTAAAAATCTTTCCACTGTATCGCGTGTGCTTTCTACGCCACCAAATACGTGAGCATGAGTAATTTTATCTAATTTTTTTCTAGTTGGAATATAAACACGTGAATCACGTGGAATACTTACTAGCTTAACAGACTTATCATCTTTATTAATTGTTGCTAATAAAAGTGCATCTGTTCGAACTGCTTCGCCATATTGGCTTTTTCTCATTTCACTTCCATCTACACCCATGATTAATATTGAAATATTATCCTTTAAAGGTTCAACTTCTTTATCACGCTTTGATGACTTTTCAATTTTTGCATATGCATCATTTACAACTGCTTTTGCTTTATTATATATAAACGAACCATATCCTACTCCTCCAAAAATAAGTAGGAAAAATGGAATTAATATGAACCATTTTATTGACTTTCTTTTAGAACGCTTTTTATTACTTCTCGTATTTTGTTCTAATTCAGAGCTCATACCCATTCGCCTCTCTTTCTCTTTACCAAGTATAATGTAAGTCTATTTATCTTCATATTGAATTTCCTTTCATTAACCTTACAATTTTGTAAGGTTACTACTTAAACCCAATATGTATTCCATTTCACATTATACTCTCGTACTTATTTTTGGCAAGTCACTATTTACCAATTTCAAAAATTTAGCACTTCGCAACATGCAAATTTATAAATTCATTAACTCTTTCATTTTAAATTAGGATATCTTTTTCCAGATAAACGATATGAATAAAGAGTCCAGCTAATAATAAAACCTCTATGAATACAGTATATTTCACGTTATTATTTCTCAAACGGCGTATACATGCTTTTCTTCCCCTGATTATCAATAAAAGCCGACTTTGCTTTTATTTTCGTTTTTTCTACTTCCATGTCTTCATTTGAGAAGTTCACAATGATTTTAATATCTTTTCCATAAGAAACAGATTGTACTAGCTTATCTTCTGACAAATACGCAAAATTCGTCATCTCTTCTTTTACTGCTTTTTCATGAACTTCATTCCAAACTTTTAGATGCTCTGTAATTTCTTTTTTATGTTTATTCCACTCTACTTCATCTAAATGGTACAACGGAGGAACATTATACAATAATTCAGACAGCATTCGATTTCCAACTTCATCTTTTACCTTTAAACTTCCCCATTCCCAATGATGCGTTGTAATAACGGAATCATTGTATACTAATTTATATAATGGTACCGAATATACTGGATTTAAATATACTTGTTTATATTCTTCTTTCAATGGTACTTGTTTTGCATATTTTTCGGGAACATTTTGATTTGGTGACCAATATCCACCGACATAATACGGACTTGTTTTATTTTTCCGCATATCTTCATCGTCCCATTTAATAACAGGTGTTTCAATTCCGTGTGCAAATGCAATCGTACTACTAGCAAAATCATTTCCACCTTCAGAACCAACGACCATACCCTTTTCTTGTGCAATGTAGTCCATTCGTTTTAAACGTGCTTTTAAATCTTGCTCTTGTGTCGTTATATGTTTCGCTGAATAGTCATCGTAAATTTCACCTGTCGCATCACAATCAATAAACCATGAATTATATTTAGGACCATTTTGTAATATATCATTCATGCGTTCCTTTACACTAGGCAGCGATAAAGTCGGGTTTAACTTGCGACCTCTGCCTAAAAAGCCTTGCACCTTTTCTCCGTTTTTCTTCGTTACAGTAGCCTCTTCGTATAATGATGGGTCATTAAAGGATGCTGTGTTCCAATTTTTATCACTTTTTTCGTGAATGGAATGATATGAATCATACGGACCAACTAAATACCCCATTTCCTTCGCTTTTGCCACGAAATTCGGTTGCATAAATCCTTGTTCCCAGTTCGGCAGACCAATCCACGCTTTTTCTATTCCGGCCTCTGTCATTTCCTTTAGTATGTCCGTTCCATCTGCATTACCCCATTTACTTACCTCTTCAACCGCATCGCCAAGTAGCGACTTTAATAAATGCTTATTTAAGCTATACAATTCTGTATTCGTTAAGTGACCTACACCTTTCTTTAATAGCACACTAGCTTCCTGGTCAACGTTTTGAAAAATATCCTCTTTATAAAATTCCTTCATGGATAATACTTCGTTTATATAACGTAAAATAACATTTTTTTGATACTTATCAATGAAATCTTGTTTACTTACTTGATCTAATACATTCAGTTCCCCAGGCTCTGAACTATTCTTTTGAATAAGTTCTTTTATATGACTAAACAGCGGGCTATTTATTTGCTCCCTTAGTTTTGGCCAATTTATATTATTTTCTGATAAACCATTTTGATTCCAAAAATAAAAATGCGCCGCTCCATATAACTTTTCGATTTCTTTATTTTTTCTAGCCTTTTCTTGTAATGTTTTAAATTCACCTTTTCGAACAATATCATCCTTATACAGTTTAGCAATGCTTACCGCATCATTATTTGTCACATATAATTGAAATCCATATGTTTTATTTTTATTTATGCTCGGAAATTCATGTGTAAAATCAAATCCTATTTTCGGATCCGAATGAAATTTCAATTCATTATTAAACATATTGTTTGCAATATATACAATTGAATATTTCGAACCATTTAATGCGAAAAACTTCATAGAAAATGATTCAGCAAATGAATATGCATCATCCTTTAAAAACTTCTTCCAATTCTCATCATTGCTCGGAATTTGCTTACCCTCCCATAACGGAAGTGTATAATTTTCAGCTTCTACTTTCGGCCATGTAAAACTTTCTGCACCAGTCGATTCCACTTCAATGTTTAAGTGGTCTTTTTTCTTTTCTAATTTTATTTTTACTTTTTGATCTGGATATTCCCACGATGTACGATCCTTTTCTTTTTTTACATTCGATACCTTCATTTTCGGTAGGGGTTGTGATGCCTGTTCCTTTACACCGTCATGTTCTACAGTTACTGTGAATGTTTCTGGATTTACATCATAAGTAAAATCTTTATACGTCGCTTTCTTTATTTTAGACTCTTGTACAGCATTACTACCTTTTACGTCACAACCGACTAAAGTCGAAAATGGCATAGTTGTTAGAAGACATATCGCTATCATTTTTTTCATCCTCTGCACCTCCACCAATGAATATACAGGTGGTTTGTTACAGAAATGTGGCAAAAAATAATAGAGCTAGCATTTTGCTAGCTCTATTTGGAGTATTAAAAGTTGATATGAACAACTATAATTCGCTTAGAAGATATGTAATACAGTAACTGCATTTTTTCTCAACAATTATGAAACTAAACAAATCAAAATTTTAACAAGCATTCTTTAACTGAAAAAATAAGTGTATACAATGTATCCTAAAAGTAGTACTAAAATGATTATCCCTGTACCTTTCCAATTCATACCGCCGGCTATATCAACTAGACTACCTGCTTCCGCTCTATTGAGTCCGTCATGTAAAGAACCCGTAGGATTACTTTTTAATTCACTTTGTCTCATACGCTCTCTTTTTTCTTCTGGTGACTCTTTATTCATTTAATCACCTCCAAAATGAATGCACTCTTTACTTACATTATTCAAAATCAACATTTGTTTTATATTTTTTTCCGAAAAAACCCAATTTAAAATAGGTTTGCAACGTAAAGAAAGCTAGCCATGCCAGCTTTCTTTATAATCCAATATGCTCTTCCTTATTTACAATAATACCTTTATGGTCGATTTCAAGCTCACATACTTTCATATCTGTAAATACTCTCGCTAATTGCTCAGCGATTTCTTGACGTTTCTCATATGGCGTTAATATAAAAATAGATGGTCCCGCACCGCTAAGTGCTGTGCCGTACGCACCAAATTCTTTTGCGCATTTACGAATAGATGGTAATAACGGTACGAGTTCTAAACGATATGGCTCGTGAAAATGGTCTCTCTCCATCATTTCACCTACAACTTCCCACCGCTTTTGACATAATGCAGCTACTAATACGTTACTTATCGCACTAGCTTTAACTGCCTCATGAAACGGAAACATCTTTGGTAATACAGATCGACTTTCATCTGTATTTAATTCTTCATTCGGAATAAGAGAAATTACCCCTAATTCCTTGCTCTCAATTCTTACGACGGAAATATCCTTTCCATCAAGTGCTCCGATTACAGTTCCACCTAATATAGAAGCAGCAACATTATCAGGATGTCCTTCAAAATTTGTAGCAATTTGAACTTTTTGATCAGCAGTTAAGTTCAAATCACCTAGTTGATTCGCAACCTCTATCCCAGCTACAATCGCTGATGCACTACTTCCTAGCCCTCTCGTTAATGGGATATTGCTAGTAACTTCTATTATATGGGGTGATATAGAAGGACATACTTTACATGCCGTGCTAACGATTAAATTTTTATCGTCTGTCGGAATTGATTCTTCAAAGGAATGGATTACTTGCCACTTATCAGCTTTTTCTTTAACCACCACATCTAAATACAATGACAAAGCTATTCCAACTGAATCAAATCCAGGACCAACATTCGCCGTACTAGCAGGGACACGAACGCTTAATGGTATCACGACATAATCACCCCTTTAATATGATCTTTAATTTGTTCTATATTATTTGACAAACTTGCGATGTCTAGTTGATTTGAAGAAATAGCGATATCAGGATCCTTCAAACCATTTCCAGTTAATACTGCAACAACTGTTTCTCCCTCTTTGATTTTTCCAGATTGAACATGTTTAATTACGCCGGCTAATGAAGCATTTGATCCTGGTTCAGCGAAAACTCCTTCAGTTTTTGCTAATAACCTATACGCATATAAAATTTCTTCATCTGATACCATATCTATTTCACCACAAGACTGCTCGGCAGCCTCTACTGCATACGACCAACTTGCTGGGTTACCAATGCGAATCGCTGTTGCAATTGTTTCAGGCTCTTCAATTATATGCCCTTTTACAATTGCAGCTGCTCCTTCAGCTTCAAAGCCATGAATTCTTGGCTTCTTATAACCTTTTTCTTTCTCATATTCACAGAAGCCTTTCCAATATGCTGTAATATTCCCTGCGTTCCCAACAGGGATAGCTAGAACATCTGGTGCATTTTGCAATTGGTCACAAATTTCAAATGCTGCCGTTTTTTGCCCTTCAATTCGATAAGGGTTCACTGAATTTACTAATGTAATCGGCTCTTCTGCAGCAATATTTCTTACAGCCTTAAGTGCATCATCGAAATTCCCTTCTATTGAAATAATTTCAGCTCCATAAGCGACCGCTTGCGCTAATTTTCCATGCGCAATCTTTCCTTCAGGGATGACGATTATACATTTCATCCCAAGACGTGCCGCATATGCTGCAGCTGATGCTGATGTATTACCTGTTGATGCACAAATGATTGCTTCTGAACCTTCTTCTTTCGCCTTAGCAACTGCCATCACCATACCACGATCTTTAAAAGAACCTGTCGGATTCGCTCCTTCGTACTTACCATATAGCTGAATCCCTAATTGCTTTGATATATTTAATAACGGAATAAGGGGTGTGTTTCCTTCCATTAAACTGACATCAGGTGTGTTTTCATTCACCGGTAAATAAGAAGCATATTGTTTTAATAGTCCTTTATACATATTGTTTTTCCTCCTCAATAATGTAGTAACTGTTTATTTCACTTGCGACAGCTTCTATCGCTCCTAAAACTCGTTCGAATTGATACTTGGAAGTTTGATGTGTCACAACAACAACTTCTGCCAGTTCACGGTTTAAAGGTAATTGAATAACTTCTTTTAAACTTACAGAATAATTAACGAAACATTCTGTTACTTTTTGCAACATCCCAGGCTCATCTCGTAATGAAATACGCAAGAAATATTTCGAAACTACTTCTTCATCACCTTGTAATTCATAAGGAACTGGTTCTTTTAACGCACTTTTATTTTTCGGCACTTGATTCATATTTTTAACGATGGAAATAATATCACTTACTACAGCAGAACCAGTTGGCAACTTTCCAGCTCCAGGTCCGTAAAACATTACTTCTCCTACCGCTTGACCGTGAACATATACTGCATTAAATTCATTATTTACATTCGATAATGGATGACGACTTGGTAAAAGTGTCGGTTCTACACTTAAATGAATGGCTGATCCTTGTTTTTCTGCTTTCCCAATTAACTTCATAGTAAATCCTAACTTTTCAGCCATTTGTAAATCTTCTTTTTCGACCTTTCGAATCCCTCTTACTTGCACATCATCTAATGAAACATTCATCGAAAAACCTAAGTTTGCAAGAATTGCTACCTTTCTCGCCGCATCTAGTCCATCTACATCTGCTGTCGGATCCGATTCTGCAAAACCTAATTTTTGCGCTTCCTGTAAAGCCTCTTCATAAGACC
>NZ_JAKUFQ010000157.1:0-8827 GCF_022663475.1 Bacillus cereus group sp. BfR-BA-01382 | reverse complement strand
TTGGTTCACAATCCTTTTTTATTGGCTCAGAATCCACTTTTTTTCGTTCAGAATCCCGATTTAATGGATCCCGGTTTTTCTTTCGTCTACAAACTTCACAATCACACATAAAATCACCCCTTTTAAACTAAAAAATTAGCAATATTAAAATATTGGCTAACTACTAGCATTTTATGTATTTTTTAATAATTTGTTTGGACAAGTAACTTGAATTTATATTTTACTTCTAATTCTTTTTTGTAATAACAAAAAATAGCCTTCTAACAAGAAGACAACCATCTTTTATTTCATATTTATATAAAAGACCCATACTTAAATACACTTAACTTCATATAATATTTTTAGAATGAGTAGTCGTTACTGAAGGGCACTTTTCGAAGTGCTCTTATCTTTAATCTCCCTCTTTTTCAGGAAGAGTTTTTTTACTAAATCCTAATATGATTTGTATCACTAAGGCTGGCGATTACCACATTTCCTTAATAGCTTCAATGAATACAGTAGCTACTAATTAAAATATCCCTATGATTTTCTCTACACTAAAAAAATCGTGCGTTATCGAACACATGAACTATTTTTTATTTTGACTATGTAACACTAAATTCACAACATTATTATCCTATATTTGGTGAAGCCTACATTTCAATGCCAGCAACCCCACACTTTTAACTAATAACTTAAACAAATGTGCTATCTCAAGGTTCCTTTGATATAGTATCTTATGTTCTATATAATGAAGAGAGCGCTAGTATTCGGAAGGAGCATGTATATGAGTATTCAACTAGCTACATCTAACGATTTAAAATGGATTAATAATCAATATGAATCAATAGGATTTGTACGAAGTGATTTAAAGAGAGATAAAGTTGCAATTATTACATATAACAACGAGTATGCAGGTGTTGGACGATTAGTCCAAATAGATGCAGATACTATAGAAATGGGCGGGATTTTTATTCTCCCTAAATTTAGAGGGCTACAATTAGCTGGTGAGCTTGTTTCATTTTTAGTAGAAACTGTAAAAAAATCACAAATACAAGATGTATATTGTCTTCCTTTTGAGGAATTAGAAAACTTTTATAAGAAATATGGCTATACTGAAGTCGATACTACGAAAGAAGCAGTCCATCCAATTATTCTAAAAAAATATAATTGGTGTTTGGAGAACTACGATAAACACGTTCTACTATTTAAATTGTAAATATAATAAAAAGTATATTCTCAATCGTTTTTCTATCAGTACTCCTAATCGGAGCCTAAGGATTAATCAAAGATATTTTATCTCTCCTTTTATAAATGGCTGATTAAAACTCAATGTTCCGTCAATACTATAGGTAACATGATTGTATTTCTCCATTCTCCCTTGGAGAGGAGCAGTTAGCTTTTGCTAGCTGCTCTTTTATTTTTTCAAAAAGTCACATAAATATCTTTAATTCCAAACATTCAAAAGATAAAATGTGATAAGATTGTTATGAAGATATTTACCAACTAATAAATGCGCCCTAGACTTACGTACTAGGGCGTATTTATTTTTTAGTATGTAATTTCCTTCACTCATCTATTATCCACAAAATAAGTATCATACGCTTTATCAAAAACATATCCTAACTTTTCTGCTAGGTTAGCAGATGTAGTATTCGCTGCGTCCCAGTTTGGATACTTTCCATTTTCTAAGCAATCCAATATAAGAGCTGCACTAACTACAGTTGCCAAGCCTTTTCTTCTATGATTGTGATCAGTCGCAACTTCAATTTCAATTCCATCATTATAAATACTATACGAGGATGCACCACATACAACTTCTCCGTTATATAAAATGCTATAACCTATACCACGGTTTATATAATCTTCTACCGACTGAAATTGACTTATAAAATCTTCAGAGATTTTATGTAATGTAGGGCTATTTGCGATATGCTCATCTATTCTTTTTAACTCATATCCTTTTGGAAGTATTGATATAAAAGACTGTAATTTTGAACGATTAAAACCTTCTGAATTTCGTTTGAACTTATAGCGTAAAAACTTATCTATTTTTCTTTCATGGAATGTTTCTAAGCGTTGTTTCCACTCTTCACTATTTACGATAACTAAAATTCTTTCAGGAATGTTACGTAATAACTCTTCTGTTTCTTGCACATTTGGGTCTCCAGCGTAAAATGTGAAAATTCCTACCGTAACTTGTGCTACTGTTGGATTTTCAAGATCATTTACCCAAGCAGTCCCCATATGCCCTTGTAAATAAGAAAGTAAAATAACGTTATTGAAATCATCAAACATAGAAACTAGTTTTTTTCTTGTATGTATATTCGCTTCATGTATCATTTACATTCCCGCCTTCTATAAAATCAATCTTATTCTAAATCTTTTAGAATAAACTTATATAATTTTTCAATCAACCATTTACCATATAAGAAAACACCTATTAAACTAAATTTTTATATAATTATAAATCATTCACAAATATAAAATTATTATAACATCTAATAAAAAAAGAGTATCTCACTTTTTAAACTTTAGAATATACATCGTGTATGTATAAACCCTCAACATAATGTATGAGGATTTATCAAAAAATGCGTTATAACTCCTTCTTAGAAATAAAAGATTCCATTTCACCATTTTTATATACTTTAGTCAATTTAACAACTGACTTGTACGTGTTAACGTCATCCTTTATCATTTTTTTCAGCTCTTCTATTTCGATATTACCAGTTCCACTCTCTACCTTTAAACAATTTGAAATGTTTAAGTATCCACTAGATGCGAAAAGAATAACGAATGTAATATCAGGAAAATTAATGAACAGCATTCCAAACTTCAAAGGGTTCGCAGCAGTATCCGATAAAACTAATCGAAAATCTAACAGTTCAGGTACTTGAACAAAATCCTTAGAAACAATCGCTTCACCTACAATTGCAAATTGCTTTACTACATTCCCAAGTTCATCTGTAAATTCAGTACATATAGGTGCATCAATTGTTTTCGCTTGTAAAGATAAATTTAATTCTGGATTATGAAAATCAAAAAAGATTGTACTCCCCTCTGTTAAACATTGCGGGCACACATTTCCTAGCAAGCTAAAGTCCTCTTCAATATATTTAACTTTCGATTTGCAACTACAAACTTTTCCTATTCGGATTACATCAATTTTTGAGCAATCTACAAAAATAACCTCACTGTCTTCTTGTACGAATGATACAATCCCTTTCATCGCATTAAATGAAAGAAAATAAGATACAACGATTTCGTTTCCTACTATTACAATACTTTCAACTTTAGTATACGGTTCTAGACTTTGTAAAAATTCACATATACTATTTTGGCAACACCCACAATCACGTTTCGGCTCACAATCCACTTACACTCCATCCCTTCTCTATATAGAATAGCTAATACATATATATGAAAGGAAAACAAAAAAGCTTGGACAATATAACTTTAACGTAGGAATATCGTTATCTATTCATAATATTAGTACGGGAATTACACCAATAATGAGTAATAACACATAATTTTTACTATAAATACATATAACAATTTCATCTTTCATGAAAAAAACGTTATAATGAAGTGTAGCCTCTACGATTACGTTATAAAGGAGATTAAAACAATGGCTAAAATTAAAGTATACCAAGTAAAAGAAGAAAATATGGAAGCAGTAAAAAACATCATTGATGTTGAGGAACAAAACCCAACTGCTGAAAACTTACAAAATCTATATGCATGTGTATTAGAAACTGAAGATATGGCATTGCCTGAATCATACATTGAAGAAGATATCTTAATCGATTCTATGGAAGTTATGGTTAACGCTTCTCAAAGCAAAGTAAGAGACTTAGGTGCCTACGATGTAATTGAAGTTCAAAACAAAGGTAAGAAAACACAAATTTTATTACTTGCAGACGAAGAATACGAAATTATTGAAGGCTAATCTAACACCATACATACGAAAAAGCTCCTTTCCAATTGGAAAGGAGCTTTTTCATTACGCTTTTGATGTTTCACTTTTTTTATTTGTTTGTTCTTTCTTTCTTAATTACCATGCGCTCATTTCCCATAAAGAAAATGAATATGAATGCTAATCCAGCTGGTACCAATACCCACATGAATGTTTGAACAATTGAACTAGAAAGAGCATCAATAACCTTATCTAATATTTGCGGAGGGATTTGAGATCTTGCCGATTCTGATAAAATGGCTCTTGAATCCCCTAATGTGTTTGTATTCATTCCCCCGCTCATGCCTTTAAATACTTCTTCTAATTGATCTTGGAAACCTGTTCTTTGGATCATTCCGAAGATTGTAATACCAAGTGTCATACCTAATGAACGAATGAAATTACTCGTCGAAGTCGCAGATCCGCGCTGTTCCATACCGAAGTTGTGAATAGCTGCCATACTTAGTACAGAGAATGAGAAGCCGACTCCAAATCCGATAATAATCATATACACTGTTAATAATACACGACTTGTTTCTGGCGTTAATGTGCTTAATAAAAATAGTCCAATTAGCATAATAACCGCAGAAATGATCATAATGTTTCGGTAGCTAAGCTTTGTCGTTAAAAACCCACCTAACTGCGCTGTTACGACTGAGCCTAACATCATTGGTAAAAGTAATAATCCCGAGTTTGTTGCAGTGCCACCGTATACACCTTGAATGAATAATGGAATGTATACAGTTGCTGACATAAACGCAGCTCCGTAACATAAAGCAATAATTGTACTCATTCCGAACAAACGTTGTTTAAACATCTCAAATGAAATGATCGGTTCTTCTACTTTACGTTCAATAAAAATGAATGCAATAATTAAAATAGCGAATCCACCAAATAAACTTAAAATAAAGTTAGAATCCCAATCATACTTTTGTCCGCCAAGTTCAAGCGCAAACATTAAAGAAACTACTGCTCCAACTAAAGTAATTGCGCCAAACCAATCAATTTTTTGCTTTCTATGAACTCTTGACTCTTTATAAAAGAATGTAATAAAAATAAGTGCTAAAACGCCAAGCGGTAAGTTAATATAAAATACCCAGTGCCAGCTTATGTAATCTGTAATATACGCACCAAGCAACGGACCAAAAATACTTGATAAACCAAATACTGCTCCGAATAAACCACCCATTTTCCCACGCTTTTCAGGAGGGAAAATATCAAAAACGATAGTAAACGCGATCGGCACTAATGCCCCGCCGCCAATACCTTGAATGGCACGATAAATCCCTAACTGTGTAATATTTTCAGCAGTACCACAAAGTGCCGAACCAATCATAAAGACGATTAAACCGAAAATAAAGAACCTCTTTCTACCATACATATCTGATAGTTTTCCGAATATCGGCATACCTGCCATTTCTGCGACCATATAGGCAGAAACGACCCATACAAAGTTTTCAAGGCCTCCTAAATTACCAACGATTGTTCCCATCGCTGTAACGACAATGGTATTATCCATTGATGCCATTAAAATACCTAGCAATAAGCCCGCTACAACAAAGCCGAGCTTATTATTCTTCTCAACCATAACCTTGCTCTCCCTCATACTACTTATATTTGTTTATGTTCTTTTACGACTGCATTACTTTTTTGGTTAAAACTAGTATGATATTCTACAATACTAATTTCACATCCAGGACCAATTGTAACGTTGTTTCCTCTTACAACTTCAGCAATCGTATGTTCTAAATAGATATCATCTCCTTCAATGATAGACGTTTGGAGGCTTCCAGCATGATTGGTAAATGGAATAAATCTCGCTTTTTTACGAACGGTAATCTTCTGACCGCCAATTTCTCTTACTTTGCTACCTTCATAACGAAGTGAAATTTCAATATTTTCAGCATTAAGTAATCCATCACTTTCAAGGCCACCAGTTAGTGATAGTTCTTCAACTTCAATATCTCCTTTTACATTTAAAGCGCCTTTCACATCTACGAAATCACCAGTTAATTTCCCCTTAACTTCTATCATACCTCTTACTTTTATTTTTTCAATATGAGCATCACTATGCATTTGTGTATTTCCGTATACTTTTACAGATTCCGCATCTACATTTCCTTGTACTTCACTATCTCCATACACGACATAACTTTTCACTTTCATATTACCGCACACTTCACTCGTGCCGTACGTTTTAAATTCATTACAGCTCATATCATTAGAAATCGTTCCTTCACCGCGAATCTTTACTTTATTATAATCTCCGCCCGCTGAACTACCAGAACCATTAACAGTAAGACTGTGTTGATGTTCCATATCATTTTCTCCCTTCCATTAAATCTGCTTAATTTCTTTTACATTTGCGCTTTTATCAACAGTAAGAACACCCGTATATTCGATTAGTTCAATCTCACAGTTCGGTCCTACCGTAACATTATTTCCTCTTACCGTTCTTATGTGAGCATAATCAATATCGATATTGTCACCTTCTAATAGTTCAGCCTCTAATTGCATACCAAATACTGATTTAAACAGCCTACTAAAAGTACTTAGTCTATGCTTTACTTTAATCGTTTGACCACCAATTTCTTTCGCTCGACATGTACCGTGAATATTAATATTTATTTCATCAGCGCTTAATAATCCGCCAATTGTAAATTGTCCTTCTGAAGAAAAAGTATCCACTTCACAATTACCGTCAATTGTAGCTTGACCATTGACCTTAAATTCTTCACCAGTGACATTTCCACCTATCGTACCTTTTCCTGCAATTTTCAAACTGTTTGCCTTTACATCTTGCGTAATTGTTGCTTTCCCATCAATTCGCATCGTTTCAGCATGAACTGTGCCATCGACTTTACCAGATCCGCTAATTCGTGCACTGCTACTTTTCAAATCGCCAGTAACTGCACCGTAACCGTTACATTCAAATTGCTCACATTCAACATTTCCATTCACAGTTCCTTTTCCGTTTAATTGTACTTTATGAAACTCGCCGCCATTGGATGAACCGTAACCATTTATAATCAAATTATCTGTACGCATACTTTCTCCTCCACTACAACAATTTAGTTTTTAATGCTTCGGTATATTTCATAATCGCTTCGCGTAAAACGATTTTAGTGCCTTTTTCAAAAATTAAATCGTCCACGTTTGAAACTAATAAACATGTAGAAATCCCTAATTTTCGGACAACGATTAAATCACAAGTTTTATGTTTAATTGTTTCATAATTTTCACGTAAAACTTGCAAGACCATTTTTCCTTCTTCTAAACTAATCTCTCCCGATTGTAGTAATTCTTCTAACATGTACACATAAAGAATATCTACAAATTGAAACTCTGCTGTTTTATTCGTTTGTTCTATGAAAAATTGTAAAACTGGTTCTGATGCAATCTCCTTACGTAAAATGTCTTCCTTTGTTAAAAGAATTTCTCTCACACTCGGTGAAAACATATTCGCTAGTTCATCAAGTGATAAATCCTCTTTCATCGTTTGGATCTTATCGATGCGCTCTAATATCTTTTCTTTCGGAAAAAATGTCTCTTGACCCGTGAATGTTGACTTTCGTACAAACCAATCTTCCGGTATTAAATTTTTTCTCTTCCACCTATATAACTGTCCGTATGAAATACCAGTTAGTTCTAATAAATCTTTTTTTGAAATTAAATCTGTACTCAACTGTATAACACCCCTTCCTGATAACAATGTAACATAACACTGTTACGCTGTAAATAGACTTTTATCACAAGTAGGGTAACAATTTGTAAAACAAACCTATTCCCACATACAAAAAAAGGCTCTTACACATCTTATGAAAATGCGCAAAAGCCCTTATATATCAAGATTTAAACCAAATATTATAAAAATCAATCCAACCTTGTGAATTAATCATTATATTTTGGACTTTTTCATGTGTACTTACCTCTTGTTTATTACGATATAAAGGAATAATATGAATTTGACGTAACAAAGTATCCTCAATATCGCGTAACAGTGTAACTCTTTTCTCTAATTCTTCTTGTTTAAAATAAGGAGACAACTTTTCATGAAAGTCCATGCTGCTTTGTCCATGAATAAAACTATTTTTTGTAAGAAACATATATAATAGACTATCTTCTATTCGTTCACTTATTGTGGCACTATCATGCATCATATCGGCCTTTTGTATCGTACTTACTTCCAATAGCTCTTCTATGTCAAGAAAATTATTTTCTACACGAATCCCGTACTTCACACACTCTTTTTGTATCCATTGTGCATCTTCAACATGATCTCGTCCTGTAAATGTGTAGAGTTGTAGCACTTCATTATGATAAGTACTCCTTTTAATTAAACTTTCTACATCTTCCTCAATCTCTACAATGCTTTCACCTGCTAATATTAGTTTCTGTGCCACTTCTCCACGTTCTCCGCCGAGTTCTTGAACGATTGTATAACCATGAATGATTTTATATAATGCTTTCCGAAATAACTCATCTTGCATTGGTCCTTCTTTCGTATGATTACATGTTATATATGTCACGTTCGACTCAAGCCGAGACAATTCTTTATTATGTTTTTCTTTATCTTTATACTGCGCCTTTACTAAAACATCGTATGTACTTACACCTTGTTCTACATTCCACAACTCAACACGATCTAAAAAAGGTCTTTCACGAAAATATAAAGGATGACCTTCTAAAATGAACAAATTTTCATTACTTTTATATAATTGAAAAGGCCCTGTTCCAATTAGCTCTCCTGCTTCATCTTTATTCACGATAGAACACTGTTCTGCACTTAGCATATGTAAAAACATTCGATTTTCCGTATGTAATTGAATTTCGACAACGTAGTCATCCACTGAACGAATACTTTCAACGTGTTGTAACATCCATGCGTGT
>NZ_JAKUFQ010000156.1:0-9190 GCF_022663475.1 Bacillus cereus group sp. BfR-BA-01382 | reverse complement strand
CATTATAAATCCCCTCCTAAATTAATTAACCACTGTTCAATTAATATTAAAAAGAAAATCACTTACATAAGAAGCGATTTTGAAATAAACTCTACATGTACCTTAGCCAAACCTTGTAGTTCTTCAAACGTTTGGCCACTTCTGCAATAATGTGCTACAAATCCATGTAATGATAAAAAAACAGACCATATTATCATCGCATTTAATTCCCCATCACATAAAAAAGAAATAACCTTCGCAAATTTTTCATAACTAACATTAGGACTATTTGCCAAACACTCTTTTAATTCGGCATCTTTAATTAAAAACATAATTTCATAATGACTCTGATTTCTTAGACCAAATTCAATAAAACCGAATAAAACTGCTCTTAGTTGCTCTTCTCTCGATAACTTTTGATTACAAATTTCATCTAACTTTTTGTTTAATAATTGAAAATCCTGTTCCACCATTGCGTAAAATAGCTCTGCTTTGTTTTTAAAATGATAATAAATCGAACCATGGCTATATCCAAGTTCTGTTGCAATTTTGCGCATTGAAGTATGTTGATATCCTTGTGCTATAAATAGCTCCCTAGCTACATTCATAATCATTTCTCTTGTTAGTTCTTGTTTAACTGCTTTCCTTGGCGACATATTTCATACCTCACACATATAATTAACCACTGTTCAATTATATTATATATTTTCAGAAAATTAATGCAACCCTTTTTTTGAAAAAATATACATTTTGAAATGATGGCATTATATGAAAGAATTTAGTATCATGATTCAAGGTACTATTTCAAGTTGGACGGAGGATACTATGAGCTTATTAACAGTTGAAAAATTAGGACATACATTTGGCGATCGTACATTATTTAAAGATGTATCTATGCGATTATTAGCAGGTGAGCACGTTGGATTAGTTGGTGCAAACGGTGTTGGTAAATCAACATTTATGAATATCATTACTGGTCAGCTTATTCATGACGAAGGTCGTGTAGAATGGACACCAGGCACACATTACGGTTACTTAGATCAGCATACGGTTTTAACGCCTGGACGTACAATTCGTGACGTACTAGCGGATGCATTTTTACCGTTATTCGAAAAGGAAACAGCTTTAAATGAAGTTACAGAAAAAATGGGAACTGCTACACCAGAAGAACTAGAAGAACTTCTTGATCAAATGGCAGAAATACAAGATGCACTTGAAGCAGGTGGTTTCTATTTACTAGATATGAAAATTGAAGAGGCTGCACGTGGTCTTGGAATTGATGCTATTGGTTTAGATCGTGATGTTTCAGCACTAAGTGGTGGACAACGTACAAAAGTATTGCTTGCAAAGCTATTACTTGAACAACCAGAAGTGTTATTGCTTGATGAACCTACTAACTATTTAGACGTTGAACATATTCATTGGTTAACAACTTATTTAAAAGAATACCCACATGCATTCTTATTGATTTCTCATGATACGGAATTTATGAACAAATGTGTTGATGTTATTTTCCATCTAGAATTCACAAAAATGACACGCTATACAGCGACATATGAAAAATTCCTAGAACTAGCAGAAATCAATAAAAATCAACATATAAACGCTTATGAAAAGCAGCGCGAGTTTATCAAAAAGCAAGAAGACTTCATTGCAAAGAACAAGGCTCGTTATTCAACGACAGGTCGTGCAAAGAGTCGTCAAAAACAACTTGATCGCATGGAACTTATTGATCGTCCGGAAACAGCAATCAAACCTGAATTCTCATTTAAAGAAAGTCGTGCAAGTAGTCGCTTCGTCTTTGAAGGTGAAAATGTAGAAATCGGATATACACATCCGCTACTACCAAAGTTATCAATGACAATTGAGCGTGGTGAAAAAATTGCTATTGTTGGATGTAATGGTGTTGGTAAATCAACGCTACTAAAAACAATCTTAGGTAAAATTAAACCTTTAAACGGTAAAACAAGTCTTGGTGACTTCTTAGAGCCTGCATACTTTGAGCAAGAAGTTAAAGCTGATAATATAACACCAATTGATGATGTATGGAATACATTCCCTGGCCTAGACCAGCATCAAATTCGTGCGATGTTAGCGAAATGCGGATTAAAAAATGAACATATTTCTCGTCCATTAAGTCAATTAAGTGGTGGAGAACAAGCAAAAGTTCGTTTATGTAAGCTAATGGGTGAAGAAAGTAACTGGCTACTATTTGATGAGCCGACAAACCATCTTGATGTTACAGCAAAAGAAGAACTTAAGAAGGCTATGAAAGCATATAAAGGAACAATTCTCCTTGTATGTCACGAACCGGAATTCTATGAAGATTGGATCACAAAGGTTTGGGATGTAGAAAAATGGTCTCAAAATAGTAAGTAATCTTTAATAAAAAACTCCTTGTGTAGACAAGGAGTTTTTTATTAAGAATTTTTTATATTGTAGTATCCTATAAGGCGTAAGCGAAATTCTTTTAATTCCGGATAAACCTCTAAATTTGCTAACATACCTCTAATTACCGGAATTCTTGGATTAAGCAATCGCATTTCCGCCTCTAAAACATCTAATGTTACTAGCAGCTCATCGTCCTCTAATTGATCAGCTAGAGTACGCTTAAATCCAATAATTTCTTTTAAAAAATGCTCTTTAACCTGTTCCTTAATGAGCTCTGATTTACAAAGAAATTCTCCAAGCTTTTCTTCGTGTAAAATAGGTTCTTCCGAAGATTCTACCAAGCCATCTACTAAATTATCTACTCTTTTTAAAATAAAAGCAGAGATGTAAGATAAATCAATTTCTGTTGCTTGTAAAATAATTAATTCTAAATACCCACGGCATATGCCTTCCACCATAATTACTAAATCCAATAAATATGGCATAATCTTTTCATCATAAATGGACAATAAACTATTTCGATAAAATGCATGAGACTCTAACTTCATCCGCATCATAAATTCTTCCACTTCTTTATTAAACGGAATCGCATTTTCTCTCGCATGCATAATAATAAACTCTTTATGCTTTTGTATATCATTAAACTGACAATGTAATTGTTTTGCAAATTTTTCACGTGGTAACAAAGACTCTTGCTCAATATCCAGCATTTTCTTTTGAATTTTGTCATAATAATATCGAAGTGTCGCTAATAAAAGCTCATCTTTTGATTTAAAATATAAGTAAAAAGCTCCCTTAGATATACCACTAGCTGTCACAATTTCCTGCACTGATGTCGCATTTACACCCTTAGTAGCAAATAACTTCATAGCCGATTCTATAATTAAACGCTCTTTTTCTTTCATATCTTCTCTCCTAAATTTAATCTCGCATCTTATTATGGATTTATTATACCATCTCTTTTTATTGACGATTGACCAACTGGTCAGTTATATTATGTATTAGACTGACCAGTTGGTCAATATAATACAAAGGGAGCGCAAACATGAACAAAATCATCAATTTCTCGTTAAAAAATAAGTTCGCAGTTTGGCTACTAACCATTATTGTTACGATTGCGGGAATTTACTCTGGCCTCAATATGAAGCTGGAAACAATTCCTGATATTACAACACCGATTGTGACAGTAACTACGGTCTATCCTGGTGCTACACCAGAAGAAGTAGCCGATAAAGTTTCAAAGCCGATGGAAGAACAACTACAAAATTTAAGTGGTGTTAACGTTGTTAGCTCATCATCTTTTCAAAACGCATCTTCTATTCAAGTAGAATACGATTTTGATAAAAATATGGAAAAAGCAGAAACAGAAATTAAAGAAGCTCTCACAAATGTAAAGCTCCCTGACGGTGTTAAAGACCCTAAGGTTTCACGAGTAAACTTCAATGCTTTTCCTGTTATTTCGTTAAGCGTAGCAAGCAAGAATGAATCTTTAGCTACCTTAACTGAAAATGTAGAGAAAAATATTGTACCGGGCTTAAAAGGACTTGATGGTGTTGCATCTGTTCAAATTGCAGGCCAACAAGTAGATGAAGTACAGCTCGTCTTCAAGAAAGATAAAATGAAAGAACTAGGACTAAGTGAAGATACTGTAAAAAATGTAATTAAAGGATCGGATGTATCTTTACCACTTGGCCTATATACGTTTAAAGACACGGAAAAATCAGTTGTTGTAGATGGCAATATTACAACGATTAAAGCATTAAAAGAACTCAAAATCCCAGCTATACCTTCATCACCTAACGGTCAAGGTAGTCAAAATGCTGGCGCTGGTGCACAAACGCCGCAAATGAATCCAGCTGCTATGAACGGAATTCCAACAGTTACATTAGACGAAATTGCTGAAATTAAAGAAGTTGGGAAAGCAGAATCCATTTCTCGAACAAATGGAAAAGAAGCAATTGGAATTCAAATTGTGAAGGCCTCTGATGCAAATACAGTTGATGTTGTAAATGCAGTAAAAGATAAAGTAAAAGATCTTGAGAAAAAATATAAAGATTTAGAGATCATTTCAACATTCGACCAAGGTGCACCTATTGAAAAGTCAGTTGAAACAATGCTAAGCAAAGCAATTTTCGGTGCTATCTTTGCGATTGTTATTATTATGCTGTTCCTACGAAATATTCGAACAACGTTAATCTCTGTCGTTTCAATACCACTTTCGTTATTAATTGCTGTTTTAGTCATAAAGCAAATGGATATTACGCTTAACATTATGACGCTTGGAGCAATGACAGTTGCTATAGGCCGTGTTGTTGATGACTCAATTGTTGTTATTGAAAATATTTACCGACGTATGTCGTTATCAGAAGAGAAATTGCGCGGAAGAGATTTAATTCGTGAAGCTACGAAAGAAATGTTTATTCCGATTATGTCTTCTACCATTGTGACAATCGCTGTATTCTTACCGCTAGGACTTGTAAAAGGTATGATTGGTGAAATGTTCTTACCATTCGCCTTAACTATTGTCTTCGCTTTATTAGCATCGTTACTAGTGGCTGTTACAATCGTACCAATGCTTGCCCATTCCTTATTTAAGAAAGAAAGCACGAGGGAAAAAGAGGTACATCATGAAGAGAAACCAAGCAAATTAGCAAATGGGTATAAACGTATACTTGAATGGGCTTTAAATCACAAAATTATTACATCTAGTATTGCTGTCCTTCTATTAGTTGGTAGTCTCGCACTTGTACCGGTTATCGGTGTAAGTTTCTTACCTTCTGAAGAAGAAAAAATGATTATCGCAACATACAAACCTGAACCAGGTCAAACATTAGAAGACGTTGAAAAAATTGCAACGAAAGCTGAGAAGCACTTCCAAGATAATAAAGACGTGAAAACAATTCAGTTCTCATTAGGTGAAGAGAATCCAATGAGCCCTGGTCAAACAAATCAAGCTATGTTCTTCGTTCAATATGATAACGACACGAAAAACTTCGAAAAAGAAAAAGAAGAAGTCGTGAAAGATTTACAAAAAATGTCTGGAAAAGGTGAATGGAAAAACCAAGACTTCGGAGCAAGTGGCGGTAGTAACGAAATTAAACTATACGTTTACGGAGATAGCTCAGAAGACATTAAGCCTGTCGTAAAAGATATTCAAAATATCATGAAGAAAAATAAAGACTTAAAAGATATAGATTCTAGTATTGCAAAAACATATGCAGAGTACACTTTAGTCGCAGATCAAGAAAAGCTGAGTAAAATGGGCTTAACGGCTGCTCAAATTGGAATGGGACTTTCTAATCAACATGATCGCCCTGTTCTGACAACAATTAAAAAAGACGGTAAAGATATCAATGTATATGTAGAAGCTGAAAAACAAAATTATGAAACAATCGATGACTTAACAAATCGCAAAATTACAACACCACTTGGTAATGAAGTAGCTGTAAAAGATGTTATGACTGTAAAAGAAGGTGAAACATCGAATACAGTAACACACCGAGATGGCCGTGTTTATGCAGAGGTTAGTGCAAAATTAACATCTGATGACGTTTCAAAAGCATCTGCTGCAGTCCAAAAAGAAGTAGATAAAATGGATCTTCCTTCTGGTGTAGATGTTTCTATGGGCGGTGTTACTAAAGATATTCAAGAATCATTCAAGCAACTTGGCCTAGCGATGTTAGCTGCGATTGCCATTGTATACTTCGTTCTTGTCGTTACATTTGGCGGTGCCCTTGCACCATTCGCAATTTTATTCTCGCTACCATTCACAATTATTGGGGCCCTTGTTGCCTTATTAATCTCTGGTGAAACATTAAGTGTATCTGCAATGATTGGGGCGCTTATGTTAATCGGTATCGTTGTAACAAACGCAATCGTGCTTATCGACCGCGTTATTCATAAAGAAAATGAAGGTTTATCAACACGTGAAGCTTTATTAGAAGCTGGTGCAACACGCTTGCGTCCAATTTTAATGACTGCAATTGCAACAATCGGAGCTCTTATCCCGCTTGCATTAGGATTTGAAGGTAGCGGCTTAATTTCTAAAGGACTTGGTGTAACAGTAATTGGTGGATTAACAAGTTCAACGTTATTAACACTTCTTATTGTTCCAATTGTTTATGAAGTATTAAGCAAATTTAAAAAGAAAAAAACAAAATAGCAAAAAAATAACCTCGCTAACTGCGAGGTTATTTTTTATTTCCAAACAAGATTAAGAAATCGCCATAACCTTCTTTCTCTAATTCCTCTTTTGGAATAAATCTAAGAGCTGCGGAATTAATGCAGTAACGAAGCCCATTCGGTCCTGGACCGTCTGGAAATACATGCCCAAGATGCGAATCTCCCTCTTTACTTCTCACTTCTGTACGTGTCATATTATGACTCACATCCATCTTTTCTTTCACACTTGCTGACATAACTGGTTTTGTAAAACTAGGCCATCCACATCCACTATCAAATTTGTCTAGAGAAGTAAACAGCGGCTCACCTGAAACGATGTCTACATAAAGACCTTCCTCTTTATGGTTCCAATACTCATTTCGAAATGGTGGTTCTGTACCATTTTCCTGTGTTACATAAAACTGCATCTCATTGAGTTTTTCTTTTAAATGAGCATTATCCTTTGGCCAATGTTGCTTAATAAAAGCATCTCGTCCTGAGCCTTTACGATATAACTCATAGCGGAATGTGTTTTTCTTATGATATCCTTGGTGATATTCTTCAGCTGGATAAAATGTAGCTGCTGGTAGTATTTTTGTCGCAATTGGTTTTGAAAAGCGTCCACTCTGCTCAAGCTCTTCTTTTGAGGCCTCAGCTTTTTTATGTTGTTCTTCATTATGATAAAAAATCACCGTTTCATAAGACTGCCCGCGGTCGTGGAATTGTCCCCCAATATCAGTCGGATCAATTT
This sequence comes from Bacillus cereus group sp. BfR-BA-01382, assembly GCF_022663475.1. Classification (NCBI taxonomy): domain Bacteria; kingdom Bacillati; phylum Bacillota; class Bacilli; order Caryophanales; family Bacillaceae; genus Bacillus; species Bacillus cereus group sp. BfR-BA-01382. Next base: position 1,908 of record NZ_JAKUFQ010000156.1, on the reverse strand, counting down.
GTCTCCAATATATATTTAACAATTCCTCATACGGCATTTTATTTGCATCAAATGTAATTTGTACTGCTTCATAATGTCCTGTTGTTTCTGAGCACACTTCTTTATACGTTGGGTCCTCTTTATGACCGCCTGTATAACCTGAAACAACCTGTATAATTCCCTCCATCTCTTCAAATGGAGAAACCATACACCAGAAACACCCTCCAGCAAATGTAGCCAATTCTACCTTTTCATTTACAGCCATTACTTCACCCCTATTCTATATTCTCCTTACAGTATGGCATAAGAAACATAATGTTATAAAAGAAAAAGCATCGAACATCGATGCTTTTTCTCTACTTCACTTTATTTTGTTCCAACATCCTTCTCAATTTCATCACTTGTCACGTCTAAAACATCTAGTAAGAAAATGAAGATTGGAATACCGATAATCAGTCCCCATACACCTAAGAAGTGCTCTGAGAAAATTAATACCATAAAAGTATAGAAAATCGGTAAATTTGTTTTTTGCGACATAAACTTCGGATTTAATACGTAACTTTCAAGCGCATGAATCACTGTTACGATAACTAAAATATAAACAACGTACATAATACCGCCAATATTGTAAGCAATCATACAAAGTGGGAATAACGAAATGATAACCCCCGCTACTGGAATTAATCCAAGCAAGAAAATCATTAATGCTAAACCTAATAATTGCGGGAATCCTAATATCCATAGTGCAATCACGGATAAAACACAGTTAACAACTGCAATTAAAAATTGTGCTTCGATTACTTTTCCGAATGAACGTGCAAATTTCTTACCGAAGTACTCAATTTCAGTATAGAAAATTGCAAGCCTGCTTTCTTTAAACTTTGCAGTAAAACCAACAATACGAGATTTTTCTAGTAAGAAAAACAAACTCAAAATTAAAGAAAGTAAAACTTGAAGACCAAATTTACCAACATTCGTAATTGATTTATACAAAATGTCTACGCCTTGTCCTACATATTTAGAAAGCTCCATATGATTGACAGCATTAACTGCATACTTAATTAGTTCACTATCTGGTGGGTTTCTTAAAAATACATTGAATTGGTAAATCAATTGTGAAATTTGTATCGTTAATACTGGTAAATATTTAAATAGCGTAATAGCAATTCCACCAATTAACATTACATATAGAAATGCTATAATAATTTTTCGATTAATAGGCATGAAATGATCTAATTTGCGGGAAATAAACTTTTGGAATCGATCCATTAAATACGTGAGAATAAACGTAATTAATATTAAATTCAACATACTTTGCAGCCCGTATAACACGAGAGCAAGTATTACTAATACGAGTAACCTCTGAAATCCTTTGCTTTGAAACAGGTTTTTTATTTGCATAATCGACGAATACTCTCTCCTGTCCTATAAACTAAAACGTTAATAAGTAGATTTCTCTCTTTTCTACTTTTAAATTATTCATTCATATTAAGATTTTTATAAACTCATTATATGCCTATCTTAACAGGTATATAGTAGATTACTTCTTATTTTACAATACAATGACCTAATTCAAAACGTATTCTACATAGTATTAATGAAGATTTAAGGAAACTTACATTTTTTTAAATAGGTCTTACCACTACTGTAACATAAAAAGCAAGCTATCAGTAGAAATCTGTCCTACAAATAGCTTGCTTTTCTTATTTTTTAAGTAAGTTTTACTATCCAATGAATGGCATAAACATTGGGATGACAACTACTGTTACAACCCCAACTACCGTTACAGCAATACTTGCCATCGCTGCCTCTACCTCACCCATTTCAATTCCTACTGCAACTCCTAATGCATGGCCCGCTGTTCCAAGTGCTAAACCTTTTGCAATCGGATGCTTAACTCTAAATGTTTTTAAGAATAATGCCCCTAAT
>NZ_JAKUFQ010000155.1:0-9203 GCF_022663475.1 Bacillus cereus group sp. BfR-BA-01382 | reverse complement strand
ATCCATTGGACGGAAAATATGGAGTTATCACAGCAAATTCCAGTTTTGCAAATTACCCTGTAACAATCGTTGACAATAATCATGAAAAAGGAACTCTTACATTATGTCTATTACACTTGTCGGAAGAGGTAAGGCAGTATGTATCTTTAAGATTACATTATGATTTTCTATATAAAAGCTTCGTTTTTGATAAATCATTATATCGAATTTACGAATATAAAAAAGAAGAGCTATCAAATGAAAAAATAATTAATATCTTGAAAAAAGTATTGTATTATATCCAACCATCCTTACAAGGTGGTTCATTAGTAGGTTCAAATAGCAAAAAAATAGAAGATGACCCTAATTATTATGCAGGTCATTATGTTTTAAATGATGAGGAAGAATATACGATTTTAAAATGTGGAAAAGAATATAGGTTCTACAGAGGAAATAAAAAATATTATCCAGATTGGAAAGATACTGAAGATAAAGACCTTCTCTATGAAGGGGAGATTGATTTTGAAATTTACAAGATGTCTATAGAATTGGCGGGTCTAAGACGACAAATTGTAATGTATGCAAATCAACTATTAGACGATGGACAAGATGATTTTATTCAAAAATACAAGGATTTGAAAAAACAACTTGAAGCGTCTTTAAAAGAAGTTGTTAATCTATAAAAACGTTTAAATACATAGAAGGGAAATTATGAAATGAAAAGTGAATTTTTAAAACAAGCAACTGTTTTTGATACAGCAAAACTCTACCCAGGAATCCCTATTTATCTCATTGAACCACCTGGCAATATTGGGGAGCCTCAACGAGTATATAATTGTTTAATAAAAGCTGTTACTCCAACTGAACTTACAATTGTTCGTATTAATTACGATGATGAAGTAGAAGAGCACACATATCCTGTGGGCTATTTTGAGGGTGTTGGTGCAAGAAAGATAGAGTTTACTCCTAAAAGAGAAAAAGAAACACAATAATCTATTACTAAGAAGCGAAAAACGGATAATAACTTAATCGAAATCAATGAAAATTCATAAAGATAATTAAAGAAACGCTAATAGGAGGATATTTAAAAATGTGCAGTCGAAGATTGTATAGAAATAAAAAAGATGGAAAAATCCTTATATTAACCTCTATGGGTCTTTCAGGGATTAGTGGGGAGTTTGTAGATACTTTAGGTACTCCGTATCGTGCAGGTTTGGAGTATTTAGATTATATGGGGTGTATTTCAAAAAAAGAAGAAATCGAATTGTCTTATTTATATTTAGAGGGTTATCGTTATCTTACAAAAGAACAAGATGGGAAAGTAAAGTTGTGGAGAAATCTTCCTAAACGATTTAAATTAGCAAAAGGAAGCTTCTGGACAGTGCAAGAAGGAGTATCGTATGAAGGGGCTTGGTGTCGCCCTACACACGGAGATTATAACTTTATGAAGTGGGAAGATGCTCCTATCGCTATTAATGAGATTGTAGATGTGCGAGGTATTAAATAATTGTAAATAATCAATACATAATGTAAAAGCAGAGAACAAATGTTGTCTGTTTTTTTATATTAGATGCAAACTATTAATATAATGTATAGATAATATAAAACCAGGTATAAGAAATTATGATTTATAAAGGAGAATGTACATATGAATAAATTAGGTAAAGCTTTAACAAAAGCAGAGACTATAGAATTGCAATATTTCTATTTAAGTGGATGTCGATATATTACCAAGGGAGGGTTTAATTATACTTCCGTATGGAGAGTGAAACCAACATTACAAAAAAAAGATTCTTTCGATGTTTGGAGAGATGAATGTGATGTTCATCCAGAAGGTGAATTTGCGAAATTTGGAATGTATGAATCTATCACTTTAGAAGATGGACCAATCTTGATTTCAGATTTAGTAGATATTTCAGAGCTAAATGCATAGAAAATCACGCAAGATGTAAACTCTACTATTAAGGCTAATTATTACTTATTTACATTAAAAGATAAAAAGTTCTCTCTTTAGAGAGCTTTTTCTTATAAAACAGTAAATTTATTAAGAAAAAATGCGTAAAATAGTCTATCAAATTTATGATTGGGGGAATGTATGTGTCTGACTATTTTCAGAGAAATATGATTGAAATTGTGAAAAATGAAGAAGTATATGAGTATCGTATAAAAGGGAATGTGCCACTTGCTATATATCCTATGATAATGCATATAATTGAATCCTGGTTATTGGATTATCGTTTTAAGGACAGAAAAGAAGCAGAAAGGGAGTTACGACCTTTTATAATGTGTTTAAAACAATATTCATTAAACACTAATGAAATAAAGAAATATTGTATGTACAACGGAATACCTTGGGCAGAGGATGAAGTTGAAAACAAAAATATATTATTAGAAATAGGGATTGAGTATGTAAAGGAAATAGACCTTTGGATTTTACCGAATCGTGTTTCAAAAAAAGAGATGTACTTGTTGTGCTCTTAATGGATAAAGTGCTTATAAAATTATTATGTTAACAAATAACGGATGGAGAAATATAACTTGGATGTTTACGTTCTTCATCGTGAATATTCAAATTTAAGAATATCTTTTCTATTCCTTATAGCTGATTATATAAATAATAAAAGACACTGGAAACGAGCCAGTGTCTTTTTAGAGTTTATAAAACTCCGTAATAATGTGAAACATTATATATTCTGTTATTTCCAGTTAAACCTTTATAGAAGTTGATGCTGTCTTTATACCAAGTTTTCTTTGAACTCTTATAGTGATATAAATTCCAACGAAGAGTGAAGTTATTCGAAGAAACTGCCCCCAATATTCCAGCCGCTACTGTTACTCCAGCCGTTTTACCAGGACTTTTCTTGAAAACTGTAGCAATAAGAATTGCTCCTAATGTGACTGCTGTAGCTGAAATGACATTAAATGAACCTTCGTCATAATACTTAAAGTCATAGACACCGCCACCTTTATCTGAACCAATAGTTAAATCATTAAGCTGTGGTGCCATAACTCTTTCTTTAGTAACTACATTGTTTGCAACCAATTGGCCATCAAGAGTAACTTCACCTTTATTCATGTCATAAATGGCTACGTTTCGTTCCTCTCCTTCACCAAAAGCAAATTCTCGGATTCCTTTGTCTAAGTCCTCCTTGAATTCATAGTTGTAATCGACTCCTTCAAGTGTGAACGTTCCTTTATCACCTATATCATCATTGTTTTTTGGTGGAAGTGGGATAAAGTTTTTCTGAGATGAGGTGTTAGTTTGGTTATGAATATTTCCAACATTTTCTTCTGCACTCGCAACAGTTGTAAAGCTTCCCAAAAGCAAAGTAGCGACAGTAGTGTTAGCCAATATTTTCTTTATTTTCAAATTAATACCTCCCTTTCAAATAATACTATACAATATCTTCCAGTATTAATCTACCATTTTTTTGGAATTTTTTAAATAATTTGTTATAATTGGTTTAGTAATAGTAAAGGAGGGACTTAAATGAACGAGAAGATTATTAAGCGAATTCACTATATAAGTTTAGTAGCAATAATATTGTTGATTATTCCTTCTGGTCTAAATCCATTTTATTTTAGTATTTTCTTTTTAGTTTTAGGAGTGAATATGATTAATGGAGGATTAGGAGTCTATGAGCAGTCGAAGAAGAAGCATATCGTTCCGATAATATGTGGAGTAGTTGCAATAGGGTTTGGAATATATAGATTAGTCTTCTGATAGTTGATGCAGAGTATTTTGAAGTTTAAATACTCTGCATTTTTTGTAGTTATCACAGGTAATTTATATGGTCTTTTATTTCAAGAATATATAAAATTTCACATACCGTAATTGTAATAAAAAAATAAACAATAGCAATAAGCTTACAATTTCTTGCTTTGTGTTACAATGAATAAATAAATTTACAGTTTATTATACATAGGGGGCTTGATTTTTAATGAGTACCGAAAACTTTGATTTTGAAACAGAATTTAAAAAAGCAACTGCTTCTTTAAATGGTGAGGCATCCGCATCTGTGTTAACATTTGCTCAAATGGGTGTGTTTATTAAAAGTGGCATAAAAGATATGGAAGACGCACGAGAATCTATTATGGAAGAACTTCAGGACATGCTTGATTCTTTTACATATACACAATTAATGACTTTATACATGATGGGAATGCAATTTAAAAGAGATTATGATTCAGCTTTAATAAGAAAAAACAATAGAGAAAAAAGAGAAATAACTATTGCAAATAAAGAAACTGGGATTAAGGAAAAAACTATTTACGATGAAGGATATAATAATGGAGTAATAGAAGGAATTGAACGTGGAAAAAAAGAAGCGGAAGCAAAACAAACTGAAATTGGTTTTAAAACGGCATATGAAAAAGGATACAAAGAAGGATTTCAAAAAGGAAAAGAACTACGCATTAAAGAACTAAAAAAAATGAGAGAATGGGAGTGATTTGCATGAATAAAAAGAGGGAGGAAACAATGAAGAAAATTGAAAATATAGTTGAACCTTTTGATGGAGAAATTCAAGCCTCTTTACTTATGCAAACTTATATGAATGTGTTTATTAATAAGGGATTGGATGATTCTTTTCAAGGAAGAGAAGCACTAAAAGAAAAGATTCAACGACTTATTGATGATTTGTCTTTTTACAAACTATTGTCTATTCTTCCTCTTATTGTGAATATGTCTAATAATCTTGGAGAGTCATTGACCAAAGGACAAGAGGTTGACGATAACCAATCTGCTTTAGAAGAAAAACTATTACATAACCTTGTATCTTCAGGGATAAATGGAAGTTATGAGGATGGCTATAGAAAAGGAATGGAAGATTTCAAAAGCATGTTTGCAGAAACAGAGCTGAAGAAAGAATTTAAATTTGCTTATCAAAAAGGTTACCAAGAGGGATTAGAAAATAATCGTGCGTATCAAAAAGGAATAAGAGAGGGGGAACGTTTACAAAGCAAACAAAAAAAGAATCTGTATGAAGAGGCGTATAATGATGGTTTTGAAAAAGGGAAAGAGCTTCGTATAAGAGAGCTTAAAAAAATGCGGGGATGGGAGTAGGGAATTATAAGATATGAGAGAATAATGGAATTATAAAAAAGACAAGTAACTAATTACTTGTCTTCAATAGCCAAATTATCTTTACTAAGCCCTTTTAGTTCTTTTCCACATAATAAAGTTTTAACATTCATTATAATAACGCTCCTTTTTTTGAATTTATCTTTCCGTATATTATGACCTAAAGGTATAAAACGCCAAATGTAACCTCTGCAATTACTTCGTCTTCTTCTAATAAAGCATTAATAACATCCGAGTAATTCCATTCTTCCGCTTCGTTCTAATAACCTTTGCTTTTTCTTTTAATTCCTCTAAATCTGTATCAACTTTCACCAGTAATACTGCCTGTACATCTAAAGTTTCCTCATCAGCAAGTAAAAATGTTTTGTTCATTACAAATGTCTCCTCATTTAGTTAATTATTTTAAATACCTGTTTATATGAATTTATTTATTAGATGGTATTTCTGTGTATGTATAATAAATTCCCCTTATCGAACGTTTCTTTTTTATGACATGTAGCTGTAGCAAATATAATACTACATACGAAAATATGACCATGAAAGGAAGGGATATGTTATGTACTGGATACTCAACACTGAAGAAGAAGTAAATGAAGTAAAAACACTATTGAATATATTGAACGACTATACACAAAAAATGCAAAATGTAGGTGAGAAATCGCTTAAACAAAAGATAAAGCAGGACTTTAAAAAAGATTTAAAAGATAGGGGCCCAGTATTGATATTTGATTTAATAAACAGAATTGGCAATCAACTGCATATACCTATCGCTGTATATCGTAAAGTAGCGAGTAAAAATAAAGACAAAACAACATTGAATAGAAAATTAGCCTATGAATATGCAAAAAAACTAATTCGTGACACTGCGGTAGAAAATGCAGAAACACAAGAGTTAGAAATGAAAGATATGAATAAAGAAGAATTAATCGTTATGACTACTTTTATCTACATGTTTTATGACATAGACAATGTAAAAGAGTCCATTAAAGATGCAAAAGAAGTTGCAATGATAACAGTAAAAAGGAAATTTGAAGCAACATGGAAAACAAAGTTGTATTGGAAGTTTAATTTACTTGATATTTTAGAGGACCTTAAACCAAAAAAATGAAACTGTTAAAGAACAATAGGGAGGACATATTTGATGGTTAAATAGAAAACTCCTTTCGAGTTACGAACATAACTTAAAGAAGGGTTGATAATTAATAGAAAAAAGAACAGTATTCATACTGTTCTTTTATTGTTGCTTATTTTTTCATTAGAAGAGAGAAATACTCTACTACCTGTAATCCATCAGTTTTACTTTCTTTTCCTCTACGAATAAACTTATGTGGTCGCAAATTCGTTATATCTGTAAGACATGTTATAAGCATCCACTCTGTAAATGAAAGTTTAAATTGTAATAGATTCTCAAATATATTCACTTCCGTATACGCAATCAATACAATAGCTGTTAGTAATGTAAAGATTACACCACCTAAAGATATAATGATTTGTTTTAATGGATGCGTATTCTTAGGTACATCATATCTGCATCTTCCTTTGAAGCCCCAAGAAAGTGTGAATTTTTTAATTCGAAATATATTTTTACCTGAACCCATTTCAAATTCTGCAATTGTTCCTTTATTTAGCAATACCATACACGCATGACCTAATTCATGAATAAATGTAGTGAGGTACAAAGCTGTTAAACCTTTTATGAAACATAATACACCTAAAAATACATACATCATATAAAATCTCCTCCTAAATTCAATTCGTTTCGAATACCTATTTTTATACATTCTTATATTATATAACAGGAATGTTATTCTAATAAATCTAACGTTAAAAAACATATCGCTCTGAAAAGAAAAAAGGAGTAAGATTGAGATAGGAAAAGTATCATTAAACATCGAATATTATGTATCACTTACATGTTTTTGCGTATTGAGAGGAGATTTTGAATGACTGAAGGCATTGCATATCAAGCAAAAGATATCTTATTCAAATCATTAACTGAACTATATAAAGATAGTGCATTAAAAGTGTTTCATTTGGATGATTTTCCAAAACCAATAACCTTATTAAATAATGAATTTCCAAGAGTAACTGCTGATGAAAAACGTTCTGACACTTTGTTTTTATTAGAAGATGATTCACTTCTTATGTTAGAATATGAAAGTAATAGCAGGTTTGTAAAAAATCATTTGAAGTACCTTGAATATGCACATCGTATATTGTATAGACATTATAGTGAAGAGAAAAAAATAAAAAAAATTAGAGTTGTCGTAGTGTATACAAGCGATGTAACTGAAAAAGAATATAAGTTAGATGCAGGAGATGTTCAATTATCCTCTAAACCAGTTTTCTTATGTAAATTTGGAGGAAATCATATTTTTTATCAAATTGAAAATAAGATTGAAAATGGTGAACAGCTTTTACCAGAAGAAATATTTAAGTTAAGTATTCTCCCTCTTATGGATACGTCTGAATCTCGACAGGAAATGATTGAAAAATGTTTTAATTTAGCAAAGAAAATGCCTGTAGAAGATGAACAACTGCAAGCTATTTCAGGTATATTGACTTCTACTGACAAATTCATTGATGAAGGTTATGCTCAAAAAATAAGGGAGTGGATAAAAATGACGAAAGTAGGTCGAATTATCGAAGAAGAAAAAGAGCGATTAAGAGTGGAAACGAGAGCCGAATCTATAGGGAATACGTTACGAGTTCTTACTCTATTTCAGCAAGGGAAAAATATTGAGCAAATTGCTGATAAGTTAAAACTTAGTAATGATGTCGTGAAAGAAATCGTAACAACAATAAGAAACAACCCTAACTAAACAATGAACCCCGTATCTATATGTGTACGGGGTTTTTATTTTGATATTAAACGTACTCTTGTTTAAACTTAGAAACACACGGCTAAATTCAATACTAAATTTAATGTTTAATTTACAACTAAATTAAGAGTTGTTTTTAATTCTATTTATGTGATACTATGTAATTATCATATTGAACGGAGATGGATTCATGAAAATACCTAACCTACATCAATTAATTATCAGCCTAACGGATTTTAAAAAGAAAATAACAGATATCATTAACAAGAAGGAAACGAAAGTTATTATGAAGAATAACGAGCCGATTGCTGTATTTATGCCTTATTCTGAATATCATTCAATGGACAATCAGATAAAAGCAACAGGGGAAGATATTACATTGCCAAATGGCGTACAGATTAAGGTAGTAGTTGATACTAAAGGAGACGATATTTTTAGAGATACTATTACTATTAAGACGTATATAAAAATGAGAACTTCAGGAGAGTACAAATTACATTTTACTCAACATTTAAGTGCTCCCGATGCAGAATCTAATTTAACGAGCGAAGAATACATAGCATATACAGATGAGAAATATAACAACAAAGAGAATTAGTCATTATTCTAACGAAAACAGGGAGAATCTATTGTAGATTCTCTTTTTTCATTTCAAAATTATAATTATATTTTTATTAACTATAGTCAATATATGTGTTATTATGTAGTTACTTAATGTAAAGGGAGAGATACCAAAGATTAGTGTGCAAAGAAACCTGATTGAATACCGTGCTCAAACAGCCGTAGCAATTCAGGATTTTATGTGGGAAGGAAAACCTTTCAAAAGCAAAAAGAAAGAACATACTGCGAAAAAATACTCACTATAATATAGATAAGTATTGTATAGATTTCAATACTAATTATAGAAGAAAGGAAGTTGAGGGCAATGATTGAATTTATAGGAGAGGCAATAGGACAACTTTTTCTTTTAATCCCTTCCAAGAAACAAAAAATATTTAAGAAAAAGTTTAAAATATTAAAACAAAAAGAGTGGTTCAAAAATAAATACAGCTCAGGAATTTTATTTGATAATCAGGTTAAAGATTTTATTATTAATTATGATATTGATAACATGATAAAAAGTGATTCGGAAATTGAAATATTTAAGGAAAAACTGGATGAATTATTATTAAAAAATAATGTTAGATAGTGTTTATATAGGTGTTATTAGAATAAAATATTTGAATTTTATCCCTGAATCACTAAAAAAGAGAAACTAATGTTATTAAAATCATTTACATGTTTTTCTATGTATAGAAAGAGTATTTAATATAAACTAT
>NZ_JAKUFQ010000154.1:0-9291 GCF_022663475.1 Bacillus cereus group sp. BfR-BA-01382 | reverse complement strand
AATACAGTTAAGTATTGTATAGTTTTATATTATAGGAGGGGAAAAATATGTCGTTTTTTGGCGAAAAATTCACAAATTTATTGGTAAATTTAGATGTAGCAAGCCTAATTGGAAAAATAAAGCAATACCAAGGGAGATTGGAGGTCTATGAGAAGGAATTTCCATGTACATTAGAAAAGTTGCAAATATCTACTCAACTTCAACATACCAAAGATTTTGTCGCAATGTATAAAAACTTAAAAATAACAAATAAAAGGTTAAAAGAATTAATTACATATGATCTGTCGCCAAAAACAATGATTGAAGATGAAATATCTTGTTACGTTGATGCGCTATCACTCATTCATAATAACTATGAAAGGCTTACTATTGATCCAAGTACAATCTTAGAAATACATTTTCAACTTTTTAAATATGCTACTTCGGATAGTGGAACGTGGAGAAAACAGGACATCTTACTTGAAGAACATGAGCAACTTAATTTCTCATTTTATTGCTATCGCCCTTTAACAATTAAAGAAATCCCAGAAGCAGTAAAAAATTTATGTGAAGAATATAATTATTTATTAAATCAAAAAGATATTGATCCACTAATTTTAATTTGTAATTTTGTACTTAATTTTATATGTATTTTTCCTTTTGAATCTGGAAATGGAAGAATGGTACGTCTACTTATATCTTTATTACTATTACAAAGTAAACATTCACTAGTGAAATATATTTCACTAGATAAAATAATAAAAAAATACGAGAGAGATTATTATGATGCCCTATATAAATCTTCAGCAAATTGGCATTTTCAAGAACACAATGTATCCTTTATATTAAAATGTCTATTACATATTATTCTAGAAGCATATAAAGAACTAGACGTACATATTACAAGTTACCAACTGAAAGGGAATAAAAGCTTTAAAATTAAAGAGTATATATTAAAACAAGAACTCCCTTTTACAAAAGAAGCAATACGGATGGTATTTTCAGATGTTTCACCAAGCACGATCAATAAAGCATTTGCATGTTTACAAGAAGAAAAATTAATTAAACTAATATCAAAAGGCCGTAATGCAGTTTGGACTAAAACAAAAATATAAATAATATCAAAAATATAGGGTACTTTTTTAACATTAATAATTAAAACATACATATAAATTTATTTCACATACACAATAGATATTTTTACATAATACATAAAGAGATAATTTGTCGCTACATTATTCATACAACTATTTTTGAATTTTTTCTTTCCTTTCTATACTTCCGAAAGTCTGATAACAGACTTTATAGGAAGTATTAAATATATAAAAACTATATATTCAGTTTTTATATCCCAACTATTAGTAATAGGAACTTAGCATTTATTCCGTTTCACCTAAAGCATTTTAATAAAAGTAAAAGAGAAAATACCTAGATTTAACTTTAATTCATTAAAAAATTCGATTTCACTTAAGTAAGTGCCCATTAATCTTATCTCTAATAGCAATGGCTATAAATTCTTCAATAGAGCTATTTGTTTCATTTGTAATTTCTTTCAAGTATTTGTATTCCTTACTTGTAAGTATGACAGACTTCGTTACTGTATTACTATCCAAATATACGCTATGATTCATTCTTGGAACAATTTTCCCTTCTATTATATAAGGTGTTAACTCCTCAATCCATTCCATTTGAATTCCTGGTGGTAATGTAATTAATGATTGACGAATCTCAAAATACCAAAATGTTTCTTCTTCTAAAATCTTTATATTTCTTGGAGATACGTACTGTAATATATTATCGATTATGTGAAAAATATTGTTTCGTAATTGCGCAGATTTAGGAAAACGAAACTTAACAAACCTTTGATGATGACTTCTAGGTTTATCCGACAGTTTATAAGCGGACTCATATCCTGCTTTTAATGCCTCGCTAAGTGTCATATTAGTTCCAAATTCATCAAGAACTATAATATCACCACGTTTTGGAATAGAAATAACACGTGCCAATGTATTGCCTTTTACAAACTTTTGAAATAATACTACATTATATTTCTGCGAAAATGTATATATATGATTAACTTGTTCTACTTGCTGAACAAGTTCACGAACATCCTCCTCCTTCACAAATTTCGTTTGTCGATTACGATGTTCTATTAAAAAATAAACTAACTTTCCTTCTTCTATCCATTTTTCAAGCTGATTCATACTAATATGATACTCTTTACTTGCTTGATATAAAGTAATCCCCTCAATTTTACGTTCTTCTTTTACTTTTTCTACTTCTTCTCTACTAAATAAAAAACTACCATCTAAACGCCACGTATCCTTATTGATTGGTGTTAGCTTTCCTTGCTTCATTAAATTATTAAAAATAAAGTGACTTATATCTAAATAATCTTTTACTTCATTTGTAGTCATAGTCATTTCATATGCGCTAATCATTCTAATTCCTCCTCACACCTCGTAATTTACATAATAATATTATGTAAATTAAAATTTATAGTATTTACATTTTAAATAAATTATAACATATATCGATATATATATTAGATTGTAAATTAGAGTAATGTCTAATTTAACTTTCTTTTTAAATTTAATTTTACAAAATATTAAACTATATAATAAAAAAACTATTTTTAAAATTAAATAATAACCATAGAAAATGGGAGATTTTCTATAGTTACTATATACTGCTTACTTTATAATATTTAATATAAAAGGAATTTATAAGGAGTTGAATAACATTGAAATTTGAATTAGATATTGTTCATAGTGAGACTTCTTTAAATAACATAGAGAAACAAAAACAAAATTTCACAAATCTAATTGCATTATGGAACCCTGATTATTTAAATGAAGCGGAAGTAAAAAAGGAAAATAACGAAAGAGAAGATTCATATACATATGAAGGATTTTCAGATGAAGAAATACTGTACTACTACTTGAATCGACAAACACATTTTGACCAAGAAAAACGCATCAAAGATGCATCAAGAATCCTATATGCACGTGATTTAAGTCAGTTTTATTTCTTTATTAAACAAAGTGAGGAATTTCTACAGAAAGATGTAAAGGATTATAAATTTGGTCAAGTATGGAGAAACCTTAGGAAACGGCATATCCGTAATTATCAAAAATGGTTATCTCAAGAGGCAATCTCCTATCAGTCAAAAGATAAATACAAGCCATCTACAGTTAGTAGAAAGCTTGGTATTATTCGTTCATATTTGAAATGGCTATATGAAATCCAATATATTCAGGATCCTCTACATGTTGAGATACTAAGTACAGCTGTAAATAAACAACATAAACCTAAACGGGAGTTATCATATGAGGAAGTAAAACAATTGCTTCATTACTACAAGGATAATGAAATTAATTACGCCTTATTGTCAGTCCTAGCTACTACAGGATTACGTGTTGCAGAAGTCGCACATGCAAAGTGGGATGATCTTGAGTATGACGCTATACGAGGACGATATTATTTAAAGGTTGATACAAAGGGAGATAATGAGCGGATTGTTTCTATTAATAAGGAGATTTTTAATCGGATTGCCGCATTTCGAATGCGGAGAAGATTACCTATAGACATTGGGAATAGAAATGGTGGGACAGTATTTCAAACTAAAAACCATACTGCTTATAGAGAGAATTATTTGTCACAATATATTTCTAAAATTATTAAAGATACTCAGCTACCCTTTACAGAGAATATGGGAATTACTCCGCACTTCTTTAGACATTTTTATGTACAGTACTTATATGATTACAAAGGATTACCACCTCATATTATCGCAGCTGCAGTAGGTCATAAAAATGATCGTACTACAAAAGAAAATTATTTAAATCAGCGCTTGACGAAAGATAATGATGCAGGTAATCTAATTTTGGAAGATGAATTTTAATTTGAATGTGTAATTTTTATATAATTAAAATTGATTTCCAAACCTTTTTTTCATGTCTGTCATTACGTTTATTCTCTATCAAGATTCTTTGATACTATAGTCTACCTATAGGGAACCTTGTCGTGCTTTGTTATAAACTACTTAGAAAAATTAACATCAGAACTTTTTGCAAGTTAAAAGTTGATTTTATTTAGCAGTGATAATTTATTAGTTGTAAATAGT
This sequence comes from Bacillus cereus group sp. BfR-BA-01382, assembly GCF_022663475.1. Lineage (NCBI taxonomy): Bacteria > Bacillati > Bacillota > Bacilli > Caryophanales > Bacillaceae > Bacillus > Bacillus cereus group sp. BfR-BA-01382. Next base: position 5,186 of record NZ_JAKUFQ010000154.1, on the reverse strand, counting down.
TCATAATCTAATTTTTTTGTTCTAATAACAACTATTTCTGAAAATTCAAACTCCCTACCGACCTTTACCACTTTGGTAGTGTTCATAATAGTATTATTTGTATTAACCTCAACGATATCCTCTAAAGAAATATTTATTATTGCACTTTGCCATATAATGGTTAATTTTTCTTTTGATTTAATAATTTCTATCTCTGTCATATTGCTAGTAACTCCCTAATCTATTTGTGTTTATCTATATAATAGAGTATATGTTTAGAATAGAAACCAGCCAATTTCATATATATTCACTCAGCCATTGTGTAAATAGGTAATTCTGGTATAAAGGTTTTTAAAAGATAAAAATTTAATAGAAGAAACTCATTGAGAAATAACTGTTGTTATGCTTATGGAAATCTTAGAGTTAAAAGAAACACGTTTTATAAAATAATGAAAGAATACAAAAAAGCAAAGTAGCATCTTTTCAATTAGAAATGCTGCTTTGCCTCTGGTTATAAGAGCGCTGGTACTTCATCTTCAATTGGATCAACTATATGTTCATTAAAAGATTCAGCATGTTGTCTACCATATCTATTAAACTAGCGGTGTTTATTTTCCCTGATTCCTTTCCATACCTAAGGTACCCAAAAGTCCACTGGATTCCCGAGGCTACTATCCACATTTGTGTCTCTGAAAAGGCTTTTTGTGCCATTAGACGTAACTGTAGGTTCCTGAACAAGCAAAATCATGAAAATACACAAAAAGTTAGATTATCATCCATTACATTACTGTTTTGCTTCTTTCGAATAGAAAAACTCGGAAGAACGCCACTTGTTCGATATCTCCTCAATGTGATAAGGTGTCGTTCTGCAACATCCACCTATTAAACGTGCACCTGCTTGGTACCATTCTTCAGATAGAATATCCAACGCGTTACATTGTTCATGACCATGCCATGTTTTTGTTTCCGGATTATAAGTTTCACCAGAGTTTGGATAAACAATAATCGGTTTTTTGGTGTTTGCCCTCAACTCTTGAATTGCACCAGTCACAACGGTTACTGGCGCACAATTGATGCCTATCGCTACAATTTGTTCACTTTTCTCAAAAACTCGTGCACACTCCACGAGTTTCATACCTTCACTAATCTCTTTCTCATTTTTTAGCGAAAAGGAAAGCCACGCATATGTTTCTGGAAACTCACTCAATAATGTATCTAATACTCTTGCTTCTTGCAGGGAAGGGATCGTTTCAAATGCCAATAGATCTGCACCTGCTTCGATTAACGCAGACATTCTCGAACGGTGAAAGTCTGCTAATGTTTTATCTGTCACACCATAGTTACCTACATACTCTGAACCATCTGCAAGGTAAGCCCCGTACGGCCCAACTGATGCAACAACCAATGGTTTAGGCCTATTCGTTTGAATATTTTCCTTCCAAAAATCATCTCTTGCCCTTCTTGCAAGTAACACCGTTTTCTTAATTAATTCCAAAGCTTCCTGTTCTTGTATTCCACGCGCGGAAAAACCACTAATAGTAGCTTGATAGCTTGCTGTTATGGCACAGTCCGCTCCAGAACGAAAATAGTCCGAATGAACCTGATAAATTAGTTCCGGATTTTCTAATAACACACGTGCCGACCAAAGTGGATCGTCCAAATTACATCCATGCCCCTCCAATTCAGTAGCTAATGCTCCGTCAAGAAGCATAATGGAATGTTGGGATAAAATAGCATCAATTGGGTTGATTTTGTTCGACATAATCTATACTCCTCTTTTTTAGATTTTTTGTTAGATAATAACTTCCATAGCAAAACAAAATAAACGGTATGCCGCAATATAAGGCAATTCTCTGTGTTGGATCGAATGCAATTCCAATACACGATGCCAGACAAAGGCTAAAAGAAGCAATTGGTACGAATGGATATAGTGGTGTGCGATAAATCAAGTCCTTTTCAGAATTTCCTTCTTTCAAAAATTGTCTGCGAAATAGGAACTGGGAAGCACTAATACTCATCCAAACTATAACTACTGCTAGACCGGAAATGGAAACAAGTACGATATAGACAGTATCTGGTGCCACAATACTTGATAGCAAAGCCAAAGCTCCACCCACCATGCTGAAAATGACGGCGTTGATTGGAACACCTTGCTTCGTCATTTTCCCAAAAATCGGAGATATCGTATTCTTATTAGCAAGCGACCAAAGCATTCTAGAAGAGGCATAAAGGCCTGAGTTTGCCGCAGATAAAATGGCTGTTAAGATAACGAAATTCATTATGTCAGCTGAATATGGCACCCCAATTCGTTCTAGAACTGCAACAAAAGGGCTCTCTAATACCCCTGCATCAGAACTAGGCAATAACGCAGATAAAACAACAATCGTTCCTACAAAAAAGATGATCAATCTCCACAGAGTAGTTCGAATGGCCTTCGGTATCATTTTTTCCGGGTTCGCTGTTTCTCCAGCTGCAATGCCTATTAATTCTGTTCCCGAAAAAGCAAAATTAACCGCAAGCATGGTCATCATAATAGCCGTAGCACCATGAGGAAATAAACCTCCACTTGTAAAATTAGAAAAGAGTGGTGCTGCTTTTGAATGAGTCATCGGAAGAAACCCTAGCATTGCCGCTACTCCTAAAACAATAAAAAACACAATAGCTATAACCTTTATCAATGAAAACCAAAATTCGGATTCGGCGAAAAATTTAACAGTCAGGACATTTAATACAAAGATCAAAATGGCAAAAAGAGCACTCCATACCCAAACATTAACCGATGGAAACCATCGCTTCATAAGTAATCCTGCAGCTGTAAATTCAGAACCTAAAGCAACAGTCCAAGTTAACCAATACAACCAGGCTACTGTATACCCTGTACCCGGTCCAATGTATTTAACTGCATAACTATGAAATGCGCCCGTTTCAGGCATATGTACGGAAAGCTCGCCTAAACATAGCATAACTAGATAAACCACTAGCGCACCAATCAGATAGGATAGAATTGTTCCAAACGGGCCAGCTTGTTGAATAGTGTAACCCGAGCTTAAGAATAAACCAGTTCCAATCACCCCACCAAGTGATAGCATGACTAAATGACGTGCTTGCATTTTCCTTTGAAATTCTTGCCCATTTTTGTTCTCCATTTCTACTCTCCTTTAGTTACTATCCAGAAAAAACAAAAACGCACTCTAAAAAAGAGGGCGCTACTGACAAATAAAAACGGAAGCTCTCATCTACCAGGATTATCACCCGCTGGAATTAGCACAGTGTCTACTTAAGCAGACCTGTTGCTGAGGTTTCATAAGGCCAGTCCCTCCACCTCTCTGGATAAGAAATATTTTTTTATAACCATATCAATCTATTTAATAACCGTCAAGATAATTCTGTTTTTTAAAAAAATTATCTATTATAGAAATACAAAAACAGATTATTACTATAACTGCAGCCAACTCCTTCTTGGGTATTATTTAAAAATCGAACATACAAAACCTCATTTATTTATGATAAGGTTCATAAGAACTCCCTCAAATACCCAAAAACGTTATCCTTTCATGATCCCTATTAGTTGAAACAGAAGTGCAAGAACTTTCAAAAATAAATTTTTACATTGAAATGGATGTAGAACTGTAAGATTTCGCCACTTTGTCATATGGAACTACCTAGAACAGTTCGAAGTTTTTCCAATCATTAGAAGAGAAGTTGGCGAAAGCACAACGTATTCTTTCTAGATGAATGAAAGAATCTTCTCGCTGGAATAAATAGCTAATAAAAGTAGCTAGAATTCATACATACATGAATAATACTAGAAAAGATTACTTGGATAAAATCTCAACGGAGATCAACAAAAATCATGATGTTATCGGTATAGAAGATTTGCAAGTATTGAATATATAAAAAGCAATAAGTGAGGTATCATGGTCACAGTTTCGATCCATGTTAGAATGCAAACCAAAATGGTATGGCAAACAAGTCATTTTCGTATCGAAAACATTTGCTTCGAGCTAATTATGTTCTTGTTGTGGATATCAAAACAGAGACGTTAAAATTCTATCTTACTGTCCTTCTTGTCGTACACGCCATGATCGGGAAATTAACGCAAGTATTAATCTAAAGAATGAAGCGATAATACTTCTAACCGCAAGGATTGTGGAGGTTTCCTAAATTAATTGAAATTGAGGATAGTTCAAAAACATTTTCTACTTCATTCCTTTCAAAATAATTAAACTCAATGAATAGAATTTAATTATAGAAAAATAATAATAATAATAAAAATGGACTATTATACATATTAAGAGGGTGAACGCATGTCCTTAATTGAAGAAAAATTAAAAACTATCACGAATGATATCGTTGAAACTATTCAGACGAATAATTTACAAGAACTCAAAAATAGATTAGAACACACCTTTGATATTTGTGCCGATTTGGTTGAACATCCTTTGCAATTGAAAACAAACACTAATATTTTACTATATTATTTTGAAGGCCTTACAGATGGTGTCGCTTTAAAAGGCAATGTTGTTACACCATTATTACAAAAAGTAAATGAAGACAGTCAAATATTTAATTCTAATATTGTTGCTACTCATACCAAAATAGTATATACGTGGAATGAAATTAAAGAAGGATTACTTGAGGGGCAATGTATTCTATTTATGGAAGGTGAAAAGCGGTCACTTTTAATTAATACAAAAGGCTGGGCAGAAAGAGCGATTCAAGAACCAATTTCAGAAGTTACTATTAAAGGCTCACATGATGGATTTATTGAGAATGCCACAAAAAATATAGGCTTAATTCGTCGATATATTCCTTCTACAGAATTAAAAATCAAAAAGCTGATGATTGGAGAAAGAGCAACTTCATTAGTCTATTTAATTTACTTAGGTGATGTTGCGAGCGCAGATGTAGTTCAAGAAATAGAAACTAGAATCTGTAAAATTAAAACGGATGCGGTATTGAGCATTGGAGAACTATCTAATTATACAAAAGATCAAAATTGGACTCCTTTTCCACAGGCGTATTTAAGCGAACGCCCAGACGCCATTTCAAATCATTTACTTGATGGGAAAGTAGCAGTTTTAATCGATAGATCCCCTGGTGCAATGGTTGTTCCTATGAATTTGATTGGATTTTTTCAAACCCCAGATGACTATAATATTCATTGGCTCATCGCATCATTTTTTCGCTTATTACGATTTGCAGGA
>NZ_JAKUFQ010000153.1:0-9309 GCF_022663475.1 Bacillus cereus group sp. BfR-BA-01382 | reverse complement strand
CCGTATATACGCCCTATAGATTGCGCTTCTACTTCGTATGAAACAAATGTATTTATACGTTTTTTCATTTCTATTTTCATAAGCGTCATGAGACGTTCCGGCGTCATATCTTCTCGCTCTGTTTCAGGAGAATAGAATCCGAACTTATGCTTCCCTTTGGAATTCCACCGCTGGAAAGCAGCTTCATCTACGATGTAGGGCAAACCTTTGTTTATGCTCTCTACAGTAATTTTAGAATCGCCTTCACCGTGCACAAATCCAATCAATGCAGTACATATGTTCCTTGAATGTTCAATCCGTTTTATACCAACTAAATCTTTTGCAAGTTCTATTTCCTTCCCTGAATCGTCTCCGCGTCGCTTTATCATATCGACATACCAACCGACAATTTGAGAACCTACAATTTCTACACGATATTCAATTTCTAAATCAAATAAAGCTGCAATTTTCTTTAAACATTCTAATGGATTAATAAACTCCTCAATTGTGAGAGTATGGAATCCGGAATATTCTGTTTTTCCTCGCTTCCACTTCATTCCTAAAAGAGCTATATCCATCATTTTATCTACAGTTTCACTTTCGATCCGCTGTGGTTTTATAAATCCTTCCTGTGCGATTTGAACCCAAGCTCCAGAAGCACTTATTTTTAGTGATCTGTCTTTCGAGTCTTTTTCTGCCTCATTATTAATTACATAAGGAACCATTCGGCCATTCCGGACTTCTTTAATGATTAAATTCTGCTGTTGTAAAGCAATCGCTTGTTCAGTCCCGTCAAAAACTTTGAATTCTAGTATATCTACATTGTTTTTTAGTTCCCAATGACGGTTGTCTTCCCAATAATTTTCAGGTTGTAAAACGGAAATAATTTCATCTGTTTGAAAATCAACAATGTGTAATTCTCCACTAGGTGTCCTCATTTATATCTCTCCCTAAATGATATATTCGCGTTCACATCGGGAGGCATTATGTCGATTCTATTTTCTCCTGGAATTACTTTTGGAAATGAACTAAACATATCTTTAAATTTAGCAGCACTGGAACCATTTATCGTTACATGACCACGAGCAGTATCGATAACGATTTTATCTCCTGTATCAAAAATATATGGCTTCGAATTTTTAGGTACATTGTTGACTTTCCATATTTTTAAATCATCTATTTGCATTGTATAAACAGGAGTGTTTCTATCCCATCGGCAAATTGCAATCATAACTTGTGCCACTTTCCGGCCTGTCATTGGGTTTCCTACTTCATCAATCCAGCGCTCTACTAAAGATGCATCATCAATCTCGGTACCGTCTCGAAATCGTGCTACATAAACGGACCATTCTTTGCCTCTCCTTGCAATACGAAGTCGCCCGTAAAATTGATTAAATGTATTAGGATACGAACCACTTGTGTCTACGAGTAGGCGTCTACTTCCAGGCACTGCATTATCGCCAAGCGTCATATGTGCCTTAGTAATTTCAGCATACCAATATAAATCGTTCATATTAATCTGCGCTACCATATTACCTGTTTCATCAAGAAGAATGATTTCCACACGCCCCATTTGATCTGCATTTTTAGATTGTAAATGTACCCAGGCTTCTAATTCAAAATCTTGTATTGGACCGCCAGGGATATTTTTTTTTGCAAGGCCACCATGAAAACCTGCTGTTCCTTCTGGTCCATAATACGGACAGTAAATTCCTGTTCCATCTTTTACTTTAAGTTCTCCTGTGCCTTTCATGTCGTCAAACATTCCAGTAATAGGAGTCCATCCAATAGTAGTAGACATATCATCCCACATTACACGTTCCCGCTCTTGTACGGGCTTTTCTTCGATTGTTTGAGGATAACCAATTTGGAAATAGTTACGATCATTAGGATATTCACCATACCATACAGATAAAAAAGTACTTGGTTTTGAAGCTACAATTTCAATTAAAGGTGGAGTTTCCTCGCTCCCTTTGTTCGTAAAATTTGAAGTGATTGCTGCAGTTGCATCTCGACTAAAAGGAAACTTCTTAACTGCGCCGAGTTTGTATGGCATCGGACAAATAAACGTAATTACACCTTTACCACGATTGATTAGTTCTTCAGCATCAAATGTTCCATCTATAACGGCTAAATAAGTGCGATCTGGTTCATCATCAAAAATTAGCTCACATTCTTTTTTTGTAACTAACCAGTTCGCTAAATCCTCTTTGACTTTTTGTAAATCAGCAATGTCTTGTGCTTTAACAATAAGAGGCACATCAATTTGAAGTGCCTCTACATCTGTATTCAATAATCTGGCCCCTGGATATCCTGGAGTATATAAAAGATTACGTTTAACAGGTGCCCAAGCAGGTCTTTTACGACCTCTAGGCATTAAAATATAGTCTCTTCTTTGGTTATTGAATGTAAAACTTTGGTATTTACCCATGAGCACCCTCCTTAAAACTGATCTTTCTTTTCTTTTTCTCTTCTTTGTATTTCTGTTGTATATGGCGTCGTAATTTCAGCCACTGATTTACCATCCATTAAAGCGGTTAAATGAACAGTTAAATTGCCCTCTCTATCACCCGATGGGGTACCTCCGCTGAATGCGCCACCAAATTGCTGAGCAAATCGGTTAAATACTGCATCTGCAAACGGGTCCATACGACGACCAACAAGTGGTACCGCTGCTTCTGGACCATCTTCACCGATACCAATAATTCTAGCTGAATCAAAAAAACCACCATGTTTATGCCATTCAATATTTGGTACAGATAACGGCGACAAACTGAAATTTCCAAGAATTTTCAGTTGCGGTATTCGTGGTAATTTTCCTAATGCTATATCTGGCAATTTTAATTTGAAGTCAAAGAGTTTTTTGATTTTTTCAATCCATCCACTAACTGTACTTTTTGTGTCACTCATAGAACTGTCTATTCCGCCACCATATTCTTTACCCTGACGAGATCCAATCCCTTCCCAACCAGAAACACCGTTCATTCCACTTTTTCCGCCTTCTGCAACATTTGAACCAGCAGTTTGAGCGTTCGATTTCATTCCGCCTAATCCAACAGAGAAAGTATTACCGCCTTTTTGTCCTGCAGGATTACCATCTATCGTATGCATACCTTCTTGTGCTGCAGCTACTACATCTAAAGCACTACCCTTGATATAACCTCGTTTAGACATAATTCCTTCACCAAGATCAGTGCCACCTTTAGCACCCCCACCTCCATCAGATGTACCTCCTAAGATACCTTGTACATCTGATTTTGTTTGGTTTGCAGCAGTTTGAGGTGACTTGTTTGATATTAGTCCATTTCCAAGTGTTGCTGAAATATCTGAACCGATAGGGGTAGCATCAAGTTTTGCGCCATTAGCGATTAATTCTTTAATAATGGTTGCAGCAGTTTGGGCATCTATTTGCTTACTTTGCATACCTAATATAAGTGATTCGACAGTGAATGTACCTTCCGAGCCAAGATCAACTTTAGCATTACTTTTGATATCTAATCCTATTAGTTGAGCTGCTTGAGTAACAGAAATAGCTCCTGCATTCATCCCGTTTACGAGCGTCTGCATGTTTGCTTGCCCTTCTGCAGTGGCATCTACCTTTACTCCATTTTTTACTTGTTGTTGGAAATATTGGAATACAGTGTCAAATGATAGCGTCCCGTTTTGAAGACCTTGCATCCAGGTACCGATTGTCATTTGACCATAGATTCCAAGATCGATATTAGTATCATTAGAAAGTTTTACGCCTAATACCTGTTTAATTTCAGAAGTATCTTTACCTATCATTGCTTGTGTGAAAGTCTGCATACTTTGAATACCACTAGCGGACAAATCAACTTTATACACTTCTTTTAATTTATTGGCATTAGCTACTGCTACATCATTCGCCTGTAATTCACCGTTTTTCAGTTTGTCAACAAACGACTGGACAGTAAATGTTCCAGCAGGTCCTAAATCAATTTTCATTTTTCCATCTATTTCTTTAGCCATTGTTTCAGCTAACATGATAGAAGACTTGGTACCCTTAGACAATTCAGTAGTATATTGGTTTAGATTTTCAATTTTGTCCCTACCGTATTGCTTTTCATAGTTAGCTAGTGCATCTTTATGAGCTTTTTCAGCTTTTTCTTGTTCGCTATGAAAACGAGTCATAGCCTCACCATAAGTTTCTGCTCCAAATAATACTTCTTTATATTTCTCATACCAAGCAGCTTTTTCTAACTCCTTTTTACGAGGATTTGCTAGAACAAGTGCCGCATCTTCAGCTTTTAAATTATTTTCTAACGCTTTTGTTCCTTCGTTACGAATACCTATAAGATCCATAACGTGTTTTTTCTCATATAAATCGATTGCGTCTAAAGCAGCTTTACGATCTGATGCATCAACATTCCCGAGCTTAACTTCTTTTTCTAGTTGTTCGCGCATTTCGTCAGTTTGTTTTGTTAAAGCATCGACACCATCTTTAAAAGTAGTCATAATATCAGTCATTTTTTTCTTACCAGCTTCTACACTCAGCATACCGCCTTTAGTTATGCTTTGAGCTAATCCGGTAAGTTGACTTGCCTTATCATAGAACAGCTTAATATTATTATCTGCTACAGCCATAGCCTGACGATATTGTTCCGCGAAGTCTTTTGGCATTTTCGCAACGTCGCCCTGATATTTTTGGACACCTTCCATAAGGACCTGGTTAGCAGTTCTTGCAGCATCAATTTGTTTATTAATTTGATCTACAATTTTGTTTTTAACCGTTTCCAATGTTTTTTGGGCACCCTCAGGTACTACACCCATCAATTGAGCAAACATTATTTCAAACTTACCCTTTTTACCCTCAAGTTCTTTAATAACTTCGTTAGTCATTTCTTGAAATGCTTGGATAGTTTTTTGTTTCGCTTGTTCAGCTTCTTCACCAGTTTTTGTTCTTAGTTCCATCATATGAAGAATCGCTTTATCTTTTAAATCTTGATAATGCTGCGCTCCCTGTGGCACTTGTGCAAATGAACCTGATACCTTTTTTGTACCTTCAATAATACTTGCAACCATTCCGCCAAAAATTTCTGCAAATGGCTTTATACACATGACCATGAAGTCAACTACTCCTGCAAGAGCATCACCCATTTGTCGCCATACACTGACAGTATCTTCGGAATCACTTTTAACCGAATTAAATCCTTCAGCAAAAGCAGAAGAGATTGCATCCCATCCATTAGTGACCGAATCCCGTAGTTTTTCTGAAGCATCCCACATTTTCATAAGTGATCCAACTATAATTACGATAGCACCAGATATAAGCGAAGCCATGCCGACTATACGAAGGAATCCTAATGCCATTGGCGAAATAACCATCCATAAAGCGTTAAATGCCGCTTTCATTCCTTCTGCCCTTCCGATCCCTATAGCCATAGGAGATAAGAGAAGAGTCATTGCTGTTACTAAGTATGCAAAGTTACCTGCTGCTGCAGAAATACTAGGGTTTAACTCGTTAAGCTTGATAACAAATTCACCAACAGCATTTCCTGCATCGATAACCGTCGCTGCGACTCGTCCCCATGTTTCTACAAAAGGTTCAGCTGCTTTAGACCAGGTATTTTTAAATCGCTCCCAAGCAAGACCAAGTGGTTTTAAAGACTCCTCTAATTCTTGGATTTGTCTTTGAGTCGATTCTTTTAAATATGAAAGCTCGTCCGTTACTTTTTCTCGTGCTAATTGACCTTTACGCCGCCAAAGCTCCACATATTTATTTAATTCTTTATCTGACATTGAATTTAAGGCTTCTATTTCACCAAGTGCTTTCGGTCCCATTTTTTCTAACTCTGCAATTAGACCTTTATCTACACCACGTCTTGTCAGTTCTTTTAGATTATCAACCCATTTTTCGAAGATAGTGACTTGCGCTTGTAGATTATCTTTTAATGCTTTTGGTTTAACAGCATTTAATTCAACTTTTTCAAATAATCCAGCCCAATCAGTAAGCTCTTGTAAACGCTTGTTATAAGCTTCATTGTAAGCTTCTTGTATTTTTCCCTGTTGCTTACGAACTTCAGCAGGATCTGGTCCGAAAGAAGCTTTAGCCATTACAGTAGTAAACCCAACAAGTGCAATACCTGCTACTATAGCTAATTGTTGCGTTCTCATAAGACCAGTATTAATTAATCGAACGCGATCCATGAGGTCTTTCATACTAGCGTTAGGTCCGAGTTGTCTTAGTGCGATATTCGCTGCAGTACCTTGACGAGCCATTCGCTCTAATCTGTCCCCAACTTGTAAAAATGCCCTATCAATCCGTTGAATATGACTTGTATCGCCTAAGGCATCCATCATTCTTTGAGATTGAGTTTTCATCGCATTCATGTGGTCAATAGAACGCATGAAACTACCTCTCATACGCTCCATAGCAATTGCTGTTCTGTTAGCTGTATTGGCCGTATGAATCCCTAATTGATCCAACATATTTGTATAAGCAGTACCGCCACGAGCAGCTGCTTGCATCGCTCTATCTACTTCTCGCATTTGCCGCTCAAGCTGCCTCATACCTTCATGATAAGATGCCATATCACCTGCATCTCGCAATTGTTCTAAGCGTTGTCTAGTCTCCCTAACATGTTCGTTAAAACGACGCATTTGTTGTTGAGCTTCTTCTGTTGAGACTCGTACTCTTCCATCACGAGAAAGCCCCATAATGGCTAATTGAGTTGTTCTTGTTGTATCGCCTAATTCTTGAATAGCTCTCGCTGCATCTTTACCACTGCTTGTAGCACTCATCATCCGACTTAACGGAACTTGAGACCGTATAGCAGCATCAGCCAGTTGATCCAATGATTCAGTACCGACCAAGCCCATACGCTGTATTTCAAAACGAGTACGAATTAAGTCATTACGGAAAGGGCTCAGATGCTCTGGCAAATTTAAAATAGGACGGGCTATACTTCTTGCCATCCTTCTCATTTGCCATTCCATCTGCCGTTCGGGACTAAATCGGCTTAATCGGTTCTCCATCCGATTTATTTCTTGATCTAATATTTCAGATGGACTAAACGAACGCATTCCACGTTCGATACCTTCCATTGGGTTAAAATCACGCATTCTACGTTGAGTTCTTCGACCAGAGTCTTCTATAAAATCAAAGAACTGTCGGTAGGTCCGTCTAGCTTGGCTGTCATCTGCAGTTATATCTATTGAGGAACGTCCTGCATTTCCCATTCATTCTCCTCCTTCCCCAAAAAATAAGAAGCCTGGGCACTTTACCCAGACTTCCACCATGTTCCTTGCGTAAATTTACTATTTTCTTGTGTTTGTTCTATTTCTTCTTTTTGGATTTCCTCAGGTGTAGGAGGAAGAATTTCATTAAAGTTTTTACCCTCATTAAGCAATTGATCTGCAAATAACAGTAAGCTCTGAAATTGGCCATATACAGTTTCTCTGTAATTTTGGTACTTTTGTTTTAGAGCATCGTTATACTTTCTTCTTATCCAATCTGGAGTATGATCAAGTACATATTCTTCGCTATAAGAATAATGTGTAGCTACGAAGCTTATTGAGGTGATGATTCCTTCAATAAATTCGGACCAGGAGTCTCCTCCTCTACCTTTGGAAACCATTTGTCCATTAGTGTTTTGAAGTCCGGCAGTTCCTTGTTGAACATCTTCTTCACTAACTGACGGACTAGAGTAAAAGTTTTTCCTAAATCAGTTTTATCCGCATATTCAATTAAAACTTCCAATGTTTCATTCGGATCTAATTTCAACGCTTCCTCATCTGAAACATCCAGTAAAATTGATAAAATATGAATGATTTGTTCCTCTTTTAATGATTCTAAAATTAGTGCGTATGCTTCAAAAATATCTATTGTTTCATCCATCATAATTGCACGCGCTTGATTATAAATTCGAAAACCATCCACACCAATGAATTTCACGATACGAATAACTTTTTTCATAGAAATCTTAGGAAGCAGTAGCTGCTTCCCATTTGATAGAGTGATTGATCCAATATGCTCGTCTACATCGATTGAATTTAAAATGTTTTTCATAAATTTCTTCCTCCTACCTTTTTTCGAAAATTATCGACTTTCTTCAATTTCGTAATAAACGTTTTCTGACTCTGGTAGACCTTCTACAGCGAAAGCTTGTAAACCTAATGGTAGTACACGCTTCTCCTTGCTGAATGTCTGTGTTTTTTCGTCACCACTAACTTTACATTTGCGGAATACGGCCATGTATAAACCGCCATCTTTCTTTTGACTGATATTTGCAACCATAATTTCTGGAATGTTACTTACAGAACCATAACCAATTCTTTTAGTTCCAAGGCTCTTCACTGGATATACTTTAGTTGCTGTAGGCTGCGCTTGCGTAATTGGTTCTGCTAGATAAATAGAATTACCAGAGATTTTATTTATCTTTAAAACTTGACTACCAATCTTTAAATATCCACCAGCTTTAAAATCAGCTCCTGGAGCAGCGGCGAACGTTACAATCGTGGCATTAATTGCTAATTCTCCAGTTGTATCAACTGATGTTCCTAATTCTGGAGGATTCTCAATAATAGGACCACCGATTAAAGCTAACTGACGATTTTCAATTGTATTTTCTGCTAACTGTGTATTAAGAGCATGAGTCCAATTTGTAATTTCCGTATCAACCGGTCCTTTCAATTGATCCACTTCAAATTCTTCTGTCTCAAATCCACGAGAAATTTCAATTCCTTCTTTTGTTGCACCTAAGTCTTTCCAAGGTCCTTTTAGATCATAAGGCTCTGCTGTAGCCATAACATCCGCAATTTTTTCTGGAGGAGTAGTTCCAAAAGGAGCCCACACCAAACGACCAGCTCCACCAACGATATTTTTTGCAGTAACTTTATATAAACTCATTATTTAGCCACCTCTCTAAAGTTCCAAGAAGGAGCAGCAAGTAATAATTCTGCTTCTTCTTTTGTAATTGTTTGATTTTTCCCATTACCGATTTCTAATAGTTGCCCTGGCATGATATCTAAATCATCACGCAATCTATAAAATAAAGCCCCATTACCTTCAATGGGACCTTCACATAAAATCTGTTGTTTTGTTGTCTTTTTTTCGGTCAATTCATTCACCTCTATGCTTCCAAGTGTTCTAGGCGCATGTAGCACCAACCTTGGAATTTATTTGTTTCTGCATCAAAAGAAGGAGTAGGATTACCCTCTTTTTCACACCATTCGACTTCCAACCCTGTAATGGACGCAGTGTGACGTTCTAATATATTTGTAGCATTTATTAATACATTCATAGCTTCAATATCATCTTTTTCAGAGCGTGAGGTTACTTGTAATCTTGTAAAGCCCCTACCTCCTGCC